>NZ_JAXBLY010000008.1:0-181391 GCF_033963925.1 Rossellomorea sp. YZS02
CGTGCCGAGACCCCGGAAGCGGTTTTTGCTGAGGAGGCTCGGCCGAACGTCCGTGGAAAGCGGAGCAGTTCCCTTCACCCTCCTGCACCACAACTTAAATGACTGAGCATCGTAAATCTTAATTTGTATGAGAATAGCAACAATCTTTGCGAAAACAGCCTAAAAAAACACCCCGTTCGGGTGTTTTTAAGTTTCTAAACTTTCAAATCGTACCGGGTGAATCCTCTGTAAACATACATACCTGCTTTTTGGTAGACAATGGTGGCGTCGGTGTAGCTATCACTGTCGACGGAGAGTGCGGCGGTTTTCATTCCCCGTTCGTTCAGTTTTAAAAAGGCATAGGAAAGAAGGAGATGGGCTAGCCCTTTTCGACGCCAGTCCTTCCTGATCCCGAGATGGGAGATTTCCCCTATTTCAGTTTCCTCATTAACAGAACAAAGGATAAATCCAACCATATCGTTTTCTTCTTTTAAGAGATACCATAGTGTAGGATCAAATGATGGCCGTTGGAATCTCTTAATGAATTCCTGAAATTCTGAGGGGTGATAATCAAAATGATCTGAGAATACGTCCTCAAATGTCTCATAAAGAGACTGTGCTTCAGTATCAGGGTTGAATTCAGAAATTCGATAAGAAGAGGGAATCGACGGATTGTCCAAACCTTCGAGATTCTTTTTCATCTGAAACCAGTATCGGGTCGGAGTAAATCCAATTTTTTCAAATGTCCTCTTCTCTGCATCGAGATTTGCTGATAATATAATTGTTTTGGAATCGGAAATATGTTCTTTTCGGGCTCTAGCTGATTTGATTAATTCTGTTGCCATCTCTTCGATATACATACCAAGATTCTCGTCAGGCTTGCCTAAAATCAAAGAAGGTAGGCGGTGATCTTTTTCTGTCAAAATGGAAACTGCCACCAGATCCCCATCTTTCCAAAGTCCGATCCGATCTCCTGCAGGTATGAATTCAAGGATTTCCTGTAATTCCCCTTCACTTGTTTGCACTTCACCATATACCTCATTTTCATAGTTCATAAAGAGCTTAACAAGCGATGGTTTATCCTCCTTGGATATGATTCGCTTACTATATGATCCGTTCATATTTTACTCCCCGTTTAATATTAAATTTCCCAGCAATTTGATCGAACGATGTGAGGATTTGAATGATCAAAAAAAAGCTGATTTCTCCCGTGAATGTGGGAGAAATCAGCTGGAAGAAGGATTATACTTCTTCAAAGTACTCTTTGTAAAAGCCACCCATTTTTCCACTCTCATCGATCACGAAGAAGTAATCTTCTGATTCATTCTTCACTTCGTATTCTTTTCCAACGGTGAGAACATTAGCAACTGTGTATTTTTTGGCATCAGTATGTACACATTTTACCTTTTTATTAGTATTGTGCTCAGTCCAAGTCTTATGGATCACATCAACAACCTCCTTTTAATGAGAACTATGCTACTAGTATATTCTTACAGGCTCATTTGTTCAACTACTATCCTGCGGCATTGTATCTATTTCGTTTCTCTTCGATTGATTCATTAAAAAAGTAATTTGTATATTTTTCACAAAATCTGTCACATCTATCTTTTTATATGGTATATTATAGGAGATTAAATGTTTGGAGAGGTTAGGTACAAGTGAAAAAAGAATTAACCAGAATGGGAATGATCTTCTCTTTCATGCTGATTGTCTATATGAGTACACATAGACCAAGTGAAGCCCAGTTCTACTCATGGCTCTTGAAGGAATATAATATTGAATGTCATGAATCAATAACGTGCACGAAAAAATCAGAGGGCAATTCATACACAACACTGATCGAAACAGGATCAAATATTAAGAACGGATACCTTCTGTTCAACACGATCGGCAAGATCTATGAAGATGAGAATGGCTCAAGAATCACTGTTAAAGCGATGGGTATGTTTGGGAAGTATTTTACAATCATAATTGATGAACAAGGCTGATGGCAAATCAACACTTCCATCAGTCTTTTGTTATTTTCGGTATCTTACTTTTTTCCATTTTGTAGTGAGTGTACTTTTTTTCATGATGTGTATGAGTACGTATATAATGATTGAGATAAAAAGGATAGCAAAGAAGATTCCTGCTTTTACACTCACTTCCTCTAATATCGCCTGAAATCTTTTAGGAAAGTACCGTCCAATCTGAAAATAGATAAATCCCCATACGAAAGCTGAAGGAAGGGCATATAGAAGGAATTTCATAAAGGGGATTCCCTTTGACGCACCTGCAATGTAAGGCATGAATAATCGGACACCAGGTATAAAATAGCTGAACGAAATGGCTAAAGGGCCATATTTATGCAACCAGATCTCTCCATTTTCAATCAGTTTTTTTGATTTTTTCCCCTTCATCATACGAGAAGTTACCTTTGAGCCTAAATACCTTCCATTCAAGAAGGCAAAAATCCCATAGGAGATTAACCCACTGTACATAAAGAAAAAAGAGGTGTAAGGGTCAAAATGTCTCCATTCTGAAAGATATCCCGCTAATGCTGCAGCCAGTTCGTTTGGTACCGGTAAGCCTACAAATACAACCCAGCTAAAAAGGAACATGGCCAAATATCCAATTTGATCTACCAACTCAAGTAAAAAGTCCATCACACACCTCTTTTCACTTCCTGCGATTCGTTCCGCCCATTGAGATTCCTAGACGCTTACCAATGAATCACCCGCTTACGGGAGAGAAAACCATTTCAGAATAGAATTAACTTAATGGATTTACCTGTTTAACTTGGCTTTAAAAGATTCTGTACTTGTTCCTTTGTCATACCTATTTCCGTTAATTGTTTTTGTAACTTTTCATGGTATGCCATGCTTACGTGAGGAAGACTCCCTCGAAGGATTTCCCTTGCGTAATGATCGGGAGGACATGTTTCTTCATATTTCGCTTTTACAATAAAGGTCAACACATCTTTATGGCGGGTACCGTCAATTGTAATGTCAATGAAAGCGGCTCTGTACCAGCCAGGTGTCACACCCTCCCTCGTAAACAAGTATTCTACTGCCTGCTGAGGGATTTCATAGACGACGCCTTCCATTGTCCCGCCATCTTCTACAATGTCTCCTCGACCTCCATCATCAACTTGAAAAAGATATTTCATCGTATAACCTTCCAATTCACCGGCACCAAGGCAGTTTGCGAAATAACGATCTACTCCAGCTTTTTTAAAGCGATCATCATCCATGCAGGAACCGTATGCAAAATAAAGGGTTCCTTCAGGTTTTTCCTTTAGATATTGATGAACTTTCCAGTCCCCTGAAGGAATTTCTTCTTGAAATAATGCTTCGTTTTCAGAATAATATACAAACGCTTCATATTCTCCTGTATCAGTAGCAACTTTTTTTATCTTCCGAATATAGAGGTTGTCTTCTCTGCCTTCCAAGAAATCCTCAAGTTCATCCACTTTTGATAATATATCTGAGTTAATCTTATACAATTCTCCATAGACTCTTCCATCTCCTTCTCTAAGGGCGGGATACCCTCTACTAGTCTCGTAAAGAACTCCCTCAACCCAGGCTTGCTCCCTGATTAATAAAGATTCCTTCAATAGTGTATGATTACTTTCATGTCTTCTTAACGTACCATAAACAAAAATGTACACCGTTTTACCCCTTCCCCTTGGTTAACATAACTTTATTATTGTGAAACAATGAAATTTACTTTTCTATATTTTATCAAATGGCCGATCAAATTTCAGTTAAACATACTCAAAGAATAGGGATATAGTGTAATAGGGCATTCCTGTCATGACAGGAATGCCCTATGGGAAACGCTTTCAATTATTCAGTTACTTTTTGGTATGGCCGTTTGTCTTGCCTGCTCTCTTAATCGGAATTTTTGTATCTTTCCAGAGGCTGTCATTGGGTAAGAATCAGTAAATTCTATATACCTTGGAATTTTATGTCGGGAAATCTTACCGGTACAATACTCTCTGATTTCTTCAGACGTTGCCTTGTGACCTTCTTTGAGAATGATCCAAGCCATGACTTCCTCACCATATACCTCATCTGGGATGCCAATTACTTGTACATCCAACACCTTAGGGTGGGAATAAAGGAACTCTTCAATTTCTCTCGGGTAAATATTCTCACCACCTCGAATGATCATATCTTTAAGCCTTCCGGTAATCCTGCAATATCCATGTTCATCCATAACGGCCAGATCACCTGTATGTAGCCAGCCTTGATCGTCGATGGCAAGTCTCGTAGCCTCTTCATTTTTATAGTACCCTTTCATAACATGGTAGCCCCTGGTACATAATTCACCCTGGACTCCATTTGGTACTTCCCGGTTTGAACCAGGTTCCACGATCTTCACCTCAACATTCGGAAGTGCTTTTCCTACGGTCTCTACTTTTAATTCGATCGGATCATGAGTGCGTGTCTGTGTGATCACCGGTGATGACTCGGTCTGGCCATAGGCAATCGTGATTTCATCCGCTCCCATTTTATCCATGACACCTTTCATTACTTCAATTGGACAATTGCTTCCTGCCATGATACCGGTACGCAGATGAGACAAATCGTATTGATCGAAGTCAGGGAGATTCAGTTCTGATATGAACATGGTCGGTACTCCATGGAGTCCCGTACATTTTTCATCCTGTACGGTCTTTAAGACCTGACGAGGATCGAATTCCTGTAATGGAACCATTGTAGCTCCCACGGAAACACATGCAAGTACACCTAATACACACCCGAAACAATGAAAGAATGGAACAGGTATGCAAAGACGGTCTTTTTGACTGAGCCTCATGCACCCGGCTATGTTATAACCGTTGTTTACGATATTGGAGTGTGTGAGCATGACCCCTTTTGGAAATCCCGTCGTCCCCGATGTATATTGCATATTAATAACGTCTTGGGGGGAAAGGCTTGAAAGTCTTTCGTCCAACTCTTTGTCATCGGTTTCCTTCCCTTTGTCCAAAATATCCTGCCAGCTATATGTACCCGGATAGGAATTCTCCCCCAGAACAATGACGTTTTTCAAAAAAGGAAGTTTTTTACTCATTAATTCCCCCGGCTTGCAAGAGTTTAACTCCGGACAGATTTCATATAACATGTCTATATAAGACGCACCTCTGAAGCCTTCCATTAGAATGATCGTCTGACTGTCAGACTGCTTTAACAAATATTCTAATTCCGCGGTTCGATAATTGGTATTCACGGTTACCAGGACCGCGCCCATTTTACCTGTTGAGAATTGGCTCACTAACCATTCTGGAGTATTTGATGCCCATATGGCAATGTGATCCCCTTTATCGATACCCAGCTTCATGAATCCTTTTGCAGCCTGTCTGCACAGTTGATTAAATTCATGATATGACCATCGCAATCCTCTGTCCGCATAAACGACTGCCTCGATATCAGGCTGAATTCGTGCTTTTTCTTCAAGAAGTTCCCCTACTGTAGTGTGTAAAATCTCCGACAAATGAATATCCCCCTTTACTTAGACCGAAAGATGCTTGGAACCCTGCGAGCGTATGTAATCCTTGAGGTGAAAAATTTAGTTCCCTATTCGTGTATATTATCACAAAAATTTAAATTTTCAAACTAATCAATCCACCTTTATGCTTTAGAAATTTAAGTAGTTTAGTAAACTACAAAATTCCACAATATAAAAATGGTTTAACTAAACATTATAGACAAAAATCGCCTCACCTAAACCAAAATCAACAAAATAACTAAAAATACAACTTTTGACGTGATTTACGAAAAAACTCTTTTCAAATGTAGGTTTTCTATGTAGAATATATAGAAAATATAGAAAATTCTATATTTTATACATTTCCTGGGAGGTTGGTCATGAAAATCTTAAGTAATGAACAGTTGGTGGCAGCTTATCGTGATGCTGAGAAACAAGGGAATGATCAAGACTGGATTATGCTTCTTAAGAAAGAAATTCGTAACCGTGGATTAAAACCTTTTAGGAAATCTTGACTGTTTAAACATAATTAGAATTCAAGGCTTATATCTCACCCCCTGAGATACCATTGTGATGACAGACCCAAATTTATTTGAGTCTGTCTTTTTTCATTTCCTTCGATCCATGATATTCCTCGATTTGTTTATATTGCTCACTATCGAGCAGTCCCAACTTATGAAAAAAATAGGAATATTGAATGATTTTTTTTGAATGATACGGTTTCATAATTACACCTCTCTAATTTGTCCGAAAGTTTCCCGAAGTAAACTTTATTATACTTATCCATATTTTATGTGATTGGTGAAAAATGGTGAAAAAAAAAGCTGACTCATAGACCTAAAATGGTCATATGAATCAGCCAAACATTCATCTATCACTATTCAATCAGAATGAATTAACCTTCAAGAAGCAAATCTTCCGGGTTTTCAAGTAAGTCTTTAACCATTGCAAGGAAGCCTACAGCTTCTTTACCATCAATGATTCTATGGTCATATGATAATGCAATATACATCATCGGACGATTCTCCATTGTATCTTTATCAATGGCTACAGGACGGAGTTGAATTTTGTGCATTCCTAAAATTCCGACTTGAGGTCCATTTAAGATTGGAGTAGATAAGAGTGAACCAAATACTCCACCATTTGTAATGGTGAATGAACCACCTTGAAGATCTCCTAAAGATAGTTTATTGTTTCTTGCCTTAGTAGCAAGTTCCATAATTTCGCCTTCAATTTCTGCAAAATTCTTGCGTTCACAATCGCGTACCACAGGTACAACCAGTCCATCATCCGTTGATACGGCTACACCGACATCATAGAATTTCTTCAGGACAATTTCATCCCCATCGATTTCAGCATTTACATAAGGGTATTTCTTCAGAGCCGCAACGACCGCTTTAGTGAAGAAACTCATGAAACCAAGTCTTACATCATGGTCATCGAAGAATTTGTCTTTTTTGCGTTTGCGGAGCTCCATGACTTTGCTCATATCGATTTCATTGAACGTCGTTAACATGGCAGCAGTTTGCTGAACCTCGACTAGTCGTTTCGCAATCGTTTGACGACGACGGGACATTTTCTCACGTACTACCGGCTTTCCATCATCTTTCTTAGCAGGCGCTTTCTTTTCCTGTGGAGAAGGCTTGGAAGCTTCAGCTGGCTTATTGCTATAGGCCTCGATGTCCTGTTTACGTACACGGCCAAGTGGATCTGTTGGTACATCCGAGAGGTCGATGCCTTTTTCACGTGCTAATTTACGTGCAGCCGGAGAAGCGATTGGACGATTCTTTTTGTCCTCTTTCACAGGTGCTTCTTCTTTCTTGCTCTCTTCCTTCTCTTCTTGTTTAGTAGCCTCTTCTTTTGCTTCAGGAGTGGAAGGAGCTTCTCCTCCTGCACCAACGATGGCAATCACTTGCCCAACTTCAACGGTATCGCCTTCATCGGCTTTCAGTTCCTGGATCGTACCAGCTTCTTCTGAAATGACTTCAACATTTACTTTGTCCGTTTCAAGCTCGACAATATATTCGCCTTTTTCAACATAATCCCCAGGCTGCTTCAACCATTGGGCAATCGTACCTTCTGTTATTGATTCTGCTAATTCTGGAACTTTAATTTCTGCCACTGTGATGTCCTCCTCTTTCTTATCGGGTTAACGCTTCTCTGATAATCCGTGATTGTTCTTTTTTGTGTACAGTCGGTTCACCTTCTGATGGACTTGAACGTCTGCGGCGGCCGACATAATGCACTTCTACACCCTCTGGTGCAATATCCCTGAGGCGTGGCTCTGCAAAGGTCCATGCGCCCATATTCTTAGGTTCTTCCTGGATCCAGACCAATTCTTTAAGGTTTGGATATCTCTCTAATATGGCAGTGATATCCCCTTTAGGAAACGGATAGATTTCTTCGACTCTAAGAATATGCAACCAATCTTTATCTTCGATATCCTGTAGCTTCTCTTCTAAGTCGATGGCAATTTTACCACTGCATAATACAATCCTTTCAACTGCATTCGAATCTTCCCCAAGACCCTTTTGCTCAAGGACTGGATGAAATTCACCATGTGCCAATTCTTCAGCTGTGACAGCAGCATACTGATTTCGAAGTAAGCTTTTCGGCGTCATGATGACCAGTGGTCTGACTTCATCTTTTTGTAAGATGGCAGCCTGACGCCTTAAGATATGGAAATATTGACCGGCTGTTGAACAGTTAGCGACAGTCCAGTTATATTCGCCACCAAGCTGTAAGAATCTCTCCAGGCGGGCACTTGAGTGTTCAGGACCCTGTCCTTCATATCCATGAGGGAGAAGCATGACAAGACCTGTTTTTTGGCCCCATTTTGCACGTCCGGCTGAAATGAATTGATCAAACATCACTTGTGCCATATTTGAGAAATCTCCAAATTGCGCTTCCCATAGAACCAGTGTTTCAGGAGCAAACACATTGTACCCATATTCATATCCGACAACCGCGGTTTCAGTAAGAGGGCTGTTGTGCACGACAAAAGATGCGTGGCTATCCTTGAGATTGTGTAAGGGAATATATTCCTCACCTGATTTCTCATCATGAAGCACCAGATGGCGCTGAGCGAATGTCCCCCTCTCAGAGTCCTGACCAGTCAACCGGATTGGGGTACCATCCTTTAAAATCGAAGCAAAAGCAAGAGTTTCTGCATGGGCCCAATCGATTTTCCCTTTTCCTTCAAATACCTGGCTGCGTCTCTTTAATATGCGCTCTAATTTCTTGAACACATTAAAGCCATCCGGCCATTCAAGCAATTCACTGTTCAGCCCTTCCAGCTTATCGAAATCGACGCTTGTATTGATTTCCGGCAGTCCATTCGCTACATACTCAGGAGGAGCAAGAACTGTATCGGGATCATCGTCCTTCGCAGGCACCTTTTCATACGCCGCTTTTAATTCTTCTTCAATTTCAGTATCCATCTTTTCGATTTCTTCTTCTTTTAAAATCCCCTCGGAGATAAGCTTATCTGCATACATCTTCTTCACATTCGGGTGATTCTGAATGATTGAATACATCAAAGGATTCGTCACCATCGGTTCATCCATTTCATTGTGACCAAAACGGCGGTAACCGATTAGATCAATGACAAAATCTTTTCCAAATGTTTTACGATATTCATAGGCAAGGACTGCAGCTGCGAGACAGGCTTCTGGATCATCTGCATTGACGTGCACGATAGGCACCTCGAAACCTTTTGCAGTATCAGATGCATACTTTGTCGAACGTGAATCACGGCTTTCAGTTGTGAAGCCAATCATATTGTTCGCGATAAGATGAATTGAGCCACCAGTATTATAACCTCTCAGTTGACTCATATTTAATGTCTCTGCTACCACACCCTGGCCAGGAAATGCCGCATCTCCATGAATCATCACTGCATATGATGATTCAGGTGACTGCTCAGGATATCCTCTGTCTTCACGGACTTCCTGAGCTGCACGGGTATATCCTGCAACGATCGGGCTCACGACCTCCAAATGACTTGGATTGTTGGCAAGCGTCACCCTTGCACGTGCCGTAGGTGACTGTTGGGGAGATATTTCCCTGTCTGCTCCCAGATGATACTTGACGTCTCCTGTCCAGCCAAAGGTGATTCCGATGGAACCTTCAGAAGGTATTAAATCCTTGCTTGGTGCATGCTGGAATTCTGCAAAGATCATTTCATACGGCTTACCGATCACATGTGCCAATACGTTTAAGCGTCCCCGATGGGCCATTCCAATGTTGACCGTTTTAGCTCCAGATTCAACAGAATAACGGATCATCTCGTCAAGAAGTGGAACCATTGTATCCAATCCTTCAATCGAGAAGCGCTTTTGTCCTACGAATGTACGATGAACATATTTTTCAAATCCATCCACTTGAGCAAGGCGCTTTAACAATGCGACTTTTTTATCCTTTGATAGAGGAGCGAAATAGGATTCCGATTCAATCTTTTCCCTTAACCAGTTCTTTTCTTCAAGTTCATGCACATGAGCATATTCAAAAGCTAATTTATTTGTATAGACTTGTCTTAAATGATTGATCGCCTCGAGCCCATCCTTAATATGGGAAGGTGCATTCGGACATAAGAAATCAACCGGGATCTGCTTTAGATCTTCTTCGGTCAGGTTGAACTCCGAAAGTTCGATTCTTCTAGTATCCTTATTCCGATCATTCAGGGGATTAATATCCGCAGCCAAATGACCATATGTACGAATATTATCTGCTAATTTAACCGCAGCCACCATTTTGCTCAGAGCGGTTGGCTGTTCTGGTAATGTGAATGACGAATCACCGTGTTGAGCGCTAGCGATGACCTTGACATCTTCAACGGTGGGAGGTCCCCATTGTTCAAATAATTCCTTCAGCTCAGGATCTACCTCAGTTGGATCTTCAAGGAATTGTTCATAAACCTCCATCACATAACCCAGGTTTGGTCCGTAAAACGATTGCCACGGTTCCCCATGTGCAGATTGCTTTTTCATTGTGAAAAACCTCCAACTATTTTGCCAGTTAGTATAATTTGGGTATCATGTATTCTTACAGTTCACTTATCGTTTTTCATTATGCAAGAATAGTAATTTTTACTGCATTAAAACGCTTACAAGGACATTTTATCACTGTGCAGTGGTAAGATAAAGTCTTTATAACAAATTTCTCAAAATTTTGTTTTCCACATTTCACATGCGGCTATTACTTATATTCCCATAATAAACATTGGGAAAACCCTTTCTTAAATCGACTATTCTGAAATAATATTCTATTAAGCGCTTTCTCTTTCACCTTCTTGTATCCCGTGAGGGTACTTTTTTCATAAACCATCTTACTACTGTTACCTAAAAAAACCAAATATTTTTTGCTGATTTCATGTATTTTTTATTTTGTTAGAAATTTATAGAGTGATAGATACAGATTTTTAGGTTGCTGGCCGCATCTTCAGCTTGAAAAATGAACTCATCGCCCACCCATTGCATAGTATAAAACTAAAAGCAAATCAACCAATACAGTTTAAAGTGAGGTGGTTCACATGTTCCCATGGAGTTTATTTCCTTTCAATAAAGGTATGAAAGATCAAATGAACCAGATGAACCCGAAAGAAATGGATTCCTATATACAAGGAATGATGCAGAAAATGTTCCCTGGCGGTTGGGAGAGCATGATGAATCCTAATGATATGATGAATGGGGCTCAATCCTTCATGAACCCTATGGGGAATCAGGGGCAAAAAGAGAAGAATGAGAAAGGATACCATTCCCACTCCTCATCCATTCCAGTAACTGTCTTTGAAACATTTGAAGATATTTATATACGTTTTCATATTCCGAACGAAGAATGGATGAAACACCTGAAAATCTTCCACACCTCCAACCAGGCAATCATAGAAAACATCCCGGGGAGTGAAGAAAGACAAGTGATCACTCTTCCTTGTTTAGTAAAGAAAAAAGGGGCTGTGGCTCAGTTCAAGGAAGGAATCCTGGAGCTCAGGATCCCTAAGAGCATTGATATGCAGTACACAGAAATAGACGTCTCAGAAAAATATTGAGACGTCTATATATGAAGTGAATATTCATCGGACGTATTTAAGGGATAGCCGGATAACAGTTCCATCTGGTTGGTTTCTAAAGGCAGTGATGTATCCCTCATAGTTTTGGATTAGTTTTGATGCAATGGCCAATCCCAGTCCATATCCGCCCTTTTCCCGGCTTCTCGCCTTATCTACGCGGTAGAAACGATCAAAAATCTTAGGGAGATCTTCTTCCGGAATACCGATCCCCTCATCCTTTACCTCTACGATTAGTTCCCCCTGATGATCCGAAAGCTTCACTTCGATGGTGGAATGTTCATCTGAATACTTTACGGCGTTATCCAGGAGGATGATCATGATCTGCTCCAGATGCCGTGGCATGATGGCAACCAAAGCTTCCCGGTCTAATTCATCCAAGGATGCGAACGTATAGTTCTTATGAAGGAATCTAAAGTCCCTTATCACTTTATCCACTACTTTCTGAACGTTCGCACGGGCATTTTCCAGATCGAAATTTTCCCGGTCCGCCCTTGAGAGCTCCAGCAATTCACCCACAAGGCGCTTCACTCTTTCCAGTTCTTCTAATGATACTTGTAAAGATTCCTCCAGGATGGTTGGATCTTTTTTTCCCCAGCGGTTCAGTAAAGCAAGATGCCCTTCAAGTACCTGGATGGGGGTTCTCAATTCATGGGAAGCATCTTCCACGAATTGCTGTTGTTGTTGAAAGGATTTTTCGATTTGGCTCATCATCTTATTGAAGATCTGTGACAAATCACTGATTTCATCATGAGCCTTGACGATCTCGACTCTTTCATGAAACCCTTTCCGTTCAATCGATCTCATCGTTTCGGAAAGCTTATTCAATGGTCGAACAAAGCTTTTCGCCATGAAATAACCAACGACTGCGCTGATCAGGAGTGCCAAAATACCAGTTATAGTCATCATCCAGAAAAGGTTTTTCTTAATCTTTTCATAACGGTTCAACGGCTGAATGATTTCTACATATCCATTGAACTCGCTTGATTGAATCGATGAGCGTCCGATAAGCATCTTTTTCCCCTCGGATTCTATCAATGCCACAGATTTGGACTTTGCCTGCTGAAAGGGTACATAAAATGAAGCTTCATTTTCCCCTTTGATTTCCAACACTTGATCCCCTTGGTGATCCAAAATCCTTATTGTCTGGTCCTTTTCTGCAATTTGTTTCATCAAGTCCCGGCTATCATAAATGTCCTGAAGCTGAATATTGGGTCCTCTTTGTTTAAAAAATACAGAAATTTCATCCAATACCCGTTCAAAATTGTTTTCCTCTTCATCAAGCATCCATTTATTGATTGCATGATATTGAAAGAAACTGAACAGAAAAAATGCAAGGAATATGGCTGAGCCCGCGGCCAGAGCCCACTTCAGCTTAAGTGATGAAGGGTTCAAACGATTGAGGAATGTATTCATGTCCTCATCACATAACCCGTCCCACGTACCGTTTGGATATAGCTATCTTCGCCAGGTGAATCAATTTTATTCCTTAAATACCTCACATACACATCCACGACGTTCGTTTCTACTTCAGTGTCATACCCCCATACCTTGTTCAGAAGAACTTCTCGGGTCAACACAATATTCTTGTTTTCCAAAAAGGCGAGTAAAAGGTCATATTCCCTCTTCGTCACCTCAATTTCTTCTTCAAGCTTAAAAACCTGTCTGGACTCTTTGTGTACAGTGATATCCCGGAAATGAAAGGTAGTCTGGGTGACCACCGTTTCCTCTTTTATTGCACGCCTGAATACGGCCCTGAGTCTAGCTAACAATTCTTCAATTGCAAAAGGTTTGACAATATAATCATCCGCCCCGCTGTCAAGCCCTGATACACGGTCCATTACACTGTCCCTTGCCGTTATCATGAGTATGGGAATGGACTTCACTTGACGTATTCTCCTGCAAACTTCCAGACCATTCAAACCTGGGAGCATCAAGTCCAAAAGGATGATGTCCCACTCCTCTTCCAGTGACTTTTCCAAACCATCCCTTCCGTCATATGCGAGACCCACATCATAACCCTCATATTTAAGTTCCAGTTCGATAAAACGGGATAGATTTTTTTCATCTTCAATGACCAAGATCCTTTTCATACAATCACCTGCTCTAAAGCTTCTTACATGTTATTTTAGTTTACTTTTATTAAAAATAAAATCATTAAGGGCATGGAATATTTCGATACCTTGATAAGTCATTAAGGTAATGGCGGTAAAACTGAAAAATAAAACAGGAATAATTCGAATCCACATGGTTCTAACCTCCCTTTTATCAATACATTCATTTTCCTCTTCCATCATTAAAATGAAATGAGAAAAGGGTGAATTTTTATTAAGAGATACCATTGTTTACATAATAAAATTATAGGTGATTAAATTCGTAGTATGAAATAACCTTGTTTGAAGAAAATAAGCTCTGTAGAAACGAGAATGAGGTGCACGAAATGGAAAGCAAGAAAAAGTTGGATTTATTTGCATTATCATCTATTCCTTTAGTTATGACACTTGGGAATTCCATGTTAATTCCTGTTCTCCCTCAATTGGAAAGAGAATTGAAGATTTCTGGCTTTCAATCAAGTCTGATCATCACGGTCTATTCGATTATTGCAATCCTTTGCATTCCCATAGCGGGATTTTTGTCCGATCGCTTCGGCAGAAAGAAAATATTGATCCCTAGTCTCATCATTGCTGGAATTGGTGGAATACTTTGCGGTTTTGCGTCCATTTATGGATCAAATGCCTATTTCTTTGTGATCATCGGCAGGGTCATACAAGGGATAGGTGCAGCAGGAGCCTTTCCGGTCGTCATTCCAACAGTTGGGGATTTGTATGAAGATGATGATCAGATAACCAAAGGGCTGGGACTGATTGAAACGTCAAATACGTTTGGTAAAGTATTGAGTCCGATATTAGGCGCTTTATTTGCTGCCTGGATCTGGTACATTCCTTTTTTTTCAATCCCTCTCTTTTCAACACTTTCAATTGTTCTGATCCTTTTCATGGTAAAAGTGCCTCCTAAAAAAGGGGAAGAGGCAAAACAGTCTATCAAAGAGTTCATCCACGAAGTTAAGGTGGTCCTTAAAAAAGAAAAGAAATGGATTTTTGGTATCTTTATCATCGGTATCCTTTCTATGTTCATTTTATTTGGATTTCTGTATTATTTATCAACCCGACTGGAACAGGCTTATCATATCAACGGGATCATAAAAGGTCTGTATCTGGCCGTACCCCTACTATTTTTATGCTTGACCTCATACATTACGGGGAAATTAATTGGTAAGAGCAAAAATAAAATGAAGTGGGTCATTGTATTAGGTTCCTTAATGAGCTCTATTGCATTTCTCCCTCTATTATTCAGCGAAGGTAAATGGGTGATAATAGGCATCTTTTCTATTGCAGGAATTGGCATGGGGGCAGCATTGCCTTGTCTGGATGCATTGATTACAGAAGGTATCGAAAAAGAACATCGTGGAACAGTAACCTCGATTTACAGTTCCATGAGGTTTACGGGAGTCGCCCTTGGCCCTCCGATAGTGGCATTGATTGAACCGATGACCATTTTTATCATTTTTATTATTCTCAGCATTTTTTCGTGTCTCATCGGGATGTTTCTCATTAAAATTCCGGTTTCAGATCCGCATTCACTTTCAACGAGAAAGGCATGACCAAAGAACGGAGCCAAGGCTCCGTTCTTTATAGCGTTCCACCACATTCCCTACCGTATATGGTTTATTTTTTTCATATCGTGGTAGATATAACCATAAATATGGAAGAGAAGCAAAGGGGGAATAAGTATGACGTGGGTCATTGTAATCGTTTCTTTCTTTATCCTGCTCACCCTGTCGGAAGAGATGGTTTATTATTTTTTGCGGAAAAGAATCATGGAGAATCCATCTAAAGAGGATAATACTGAAGGTAAAATGAAAGAATGGTTCTATAAAGTGAAATTAAAGCTGAATCATCCCCAATAACCTGAATACATATACAGACTGGCAGAGAAATTTTTCTCTGCCTCTTTTTTTGAATGATCTTTTTTCCTCCATTTACACCTTCTCACCCTAAAGGATACTGATCAATATCTATACTCACAGTTTTCTCAAACCTAAAAAAAGAAGACAAAAGCTTCAGCAAGGCTTTTGTCTTCAAAGGAAAGAAATTAGAATGGGTCTTACATAATAAAGATTTAAACAGATTGAGAAAGCTACCCCACTTTCCATTCTGTTTAGGGAGTGATAAATCCTTATTCATAAGCAAGATTCATTGTATCTTTCAAAAAAGTGAACTCTATTAAAACAAGATTAAAATTTGATGAGAAAATACCTTTTTGACCGTGAAGTCCTTAATCAAAAGGAAACAGAACATCGGGTTTTATGATATGATGTAGAAGAATTCAGAATGTTATAATACATTCTCATGCTTGAAAGGATGAAAAAATGAAAATCGATTTAAATTGTGATTTAGGAGAAAGCTTTGGTGCATATACAATTGGTAAAGATGAAGACATGATGAATTATGTCACCTCTGTTAATATCGCTTGTGGTTTTCATGCAGGTGATCCCCTTGTAATGAAACATACTGTAACAAATGCCATGAAGCATAATGTGAAAATCGGCGCCCATCCGGGACTGCCTGACATTCAAGGCTTTGGCAGGAGAATGATGCATATTTCACCTGAAGAGGCTTATGCTCTTATTCAATATCAAATGGGTGCTCTTTACGCCTTTGTAAAGGCACAGGGAGGTGTTTTATCTCATGTGAAGCCTCATGGTGCTTTATACAATATGGCTGCGAAGGATTTCGCACTGGCTAAATCGATTGCTGAAGCCGTATATGACTTTGACCCGTCCCTCACTCTATTTGGTCTATCTCAAAGTGAATTAACAAGAGCAGGTGATGAAGTCGGTTTACATGTCGCTCATGAAGTTTTTGCAGATCGAGCCTATCAATCAGACGGTTCATTGACTCCTCGCTCTCTTCCACATTCAGTTCTTCATGATGAGAACGAAGTAGAAAAACAGGTCCTTCGTATGGTGGAAAAACAAGAAGTGATGTCAATTGATGGTAAAATCGTATCCATCCAGGCAGACACCGTTTGTCTACACGGGGATAACGAAGCAGCTCTATCCCTCGCTAAACGTTTATATAATAAGTTAAGGGTATGATACAGGGCGCATATGCCCTTTTCATCCCTTTCACTAATTGGGATTCAATAGGTTAGTGGTGGATATGGAGGGTTTTACATGAACAAGACAATACTTTTAAAAGGATTTAGGTGGATTTTTATCTTTATAGTCGGATTCGTCATTGTGATTTACTCGTACAAGCGGGTCCTATTGCATTCCGGTATAGAGTCAACCATTCATACCGTTTCCCCCCGGTCCACGATTGTGGGAATCATTCAAACTCATACAACAACCACAAATAAAAAAATCTATAAGGCTCTTTATAAAACAACAGAGGGAAAGTGTTTCAATGCTACATTTGAGCGGAAAAGCTACACGATCATTGAAAATCGTGAATCACCTTGTCAGTAAAGGAGCGAAAACAGTTGAAAAGGGCCATTCATATCTTTCCATCCTTTCATAAATCAGAAAAAATTCAGGATATCAGATATATTTACGATCCGCTTTTTGATAAGATTCCTCCTCACATCACCCTTGTTTTCCCTTTTGAATCCCGCATTCCCCAAAACGAATTATTCGCCCATGTTCAATCGCTGGCAAATGCTGTTGCACCTTTCAACCTTACCATGAATGGAGTGACTGGCTCAGGAGGGAAATATCTATTCTTAAATGTTAAACAAGGTAACGATGCTATTATCCATTTACACGATGAATTGTACAAAGGAATCCTGGCACCTTTTCGGAATCATCACATTACATACACTCCCCATATTACTCTTGGACGGATAAAATATCAGGAGGAGTGCACCCTGGCCGTCGAGAAATACAAGGATTGGGAAGAGAACTTCCATACGGTTGTAAGAGAAGTCGTCATAGAGGAAATAGGTGAAGATGATCATTCCCAGGTCATCGGGAGGATACGACTTGACGATAACAGGTTTTAATCTCGGCTTTCAGTGGAATGGAAACGAATAGATCACACAAGAAAAGAGGCAGGTATATATATGATAAAAACACTCACCATCGATACAAAGAAACGTGACGAAATGATCGAAATTACTGACTATGTGCAGGATATCATCAATCTTTCAAATGTGAGAGAAGGTTTTGCAATCGTTCAATCCCTGCACACAACTGCAGGGATTACGGTCAATGAAAATGCCGACCCGGATGTAAAAACCGACTTCCTCCGCCGATTAGACGAAGTGTACCCTTGGCATCACGTCTCAGATCTCCATGGTGAAGGAAATACAGCGGCCCATTTGAAAACGAGTACAGTTGGCCATTCTCAGATGATCATCGTTACGGAAGGGGAACTTTTGCTTGGGACATGGCAAGGTGTTTACCTATGTGAATTCGACGGACCCCGTTCTCGAAGAAAAGTGTCCGTTAAAGTCATTCCTTCAGAATAAGCCTTTTAGATCGAATTGGAAACCATCAACCTTGATTTATTAATCATCACGGATGTTGAAGTAATAAGTATCTTCAACATCCGTCCCCCTCGATTCATTTTCACAACCAGGTACTTCACACTGCAATATCCTTATTCTAAAAACCGATCCCGAATGTTTCCCGAAGGCAGCATACACGATTCCTTTTTTCCAAACCATTTATATCTATTCCTGGCGACCATTCTATATATGCTGTCTCTCAAGGGTTTTGGAATGAGGAGGAATACACTGAAAATCTTCCAGGGCCATACTAGCTTTGAACAAACCATTAAGGCTGCTGTCGATTCAATGAAGGCTTGATGATCATCAATCAGTACAAAACTGTCAGTCGTTTCAGGGATATTGTGTTTTCGTAATAATTCCTGTCCAATCTTGCTTTGCAGCGAAGCAAATCGAAAACTTCCCCTTGGATCCCGCTCAATGATGAAGCGGACGCTACTATTGCAAAAATTACAAATACCATCAAACAAAATGATTTTCACATCTATCACACCTTCGCCTTAAACAGATACCATGCACCTTCACTATAATACAGTCAATCAGAACCATAAAGGAAATTGTTCCTATCCTAACTGATACAATTCCTTACACCATTTCTGATAAATGACCAATCTGATTATAGGAACGGATGAACCACTTGCCATCCTTAAACTGAATGTCAGTAAAACATCCGTTCTGTAATTTCACATGTTGAAGTCCTGAAATACCTTCATGATATTCCCTTATTAAAGCATTGATGACGGCTCCATGGGCAACGACCAATACCTTTCGATCAGGATAAAGAGCATGGATATTTCTTAATCCAGTTTGGACCCTGGCTACCAGTTCTTCATAGGATTCCATATTTGGGAACGTAAAGGCCGGATAGTGCTTTTCCCTTTCTTCACGCAGCATTCCTTCCCCTTCACCAAAAAAACGTTCCTTGAAATGATCCATTTCTATCATATCCAGATTCAGGTCCCCATTAATGATTTCCGCCGTTTTCTTTGCCCTCTGTAAAGAAGTGGAGATCAGTACATCCCATCGATGGTTTTTCAAAGCATCCCTGCACTCTTCCGCTTGCCGTTTTCCAGTTTCATTTAATGGAATGTCGGTTTGACCTTGTAACTTTCCACAAAGGTTCCAATCTGTTTGACCGTGACGGACAAAACATATATGCGTCATACATTCTCCTCCTGCTGTTTCATTATATTGAAAAAATGGCCAAAACCCTCCAAAGGAAGATCGATACTTTTTGGTGAGTATAATTTTACTAGCTTTTATGATATACTATATTACCATTAATAGAGATTATTTCGAAATTTTCAAATCCATAAGCAGTATAAGGAGTTGGCTTAAGAAATGAGAGACGAATTATTCTATATGGGGCAAGAAATAATATCCCATAAATCCGAAATCGCTCAAGGGGTCATTCACTATCAGGAACAACGATATTCTGATCAGCTTAAGTTATCGGGTGTAAAAATGGAACAAATCACAGAATGGCGTATGCAATTAATTGAAATGCTAGGTCAATCCTTGTTTGAAGATAAAGCAGTATCCCTTGATAAAGTAACGGAGTGGACAGGAAGGGTAGGAAAAGTTGCTCTTGAGAAAGGCATCCCACTCAATGAATCTCTTAAAACATTATCAGCATTCCGAACCGCCATTTGGGACATTTTCTCTGAACAGTTACGTGATCAACGAATTTCTGCCTCCTTCATGCTTCAGGTAAACTCAGAAATCAATCCAATCCTTGATGAAATCGTATATCTATTAAACGAAGTGTTCCGTACACAACAAAAGGATCAGCTTGCCTTAATCCATACTGCAATGGATGAACTTTCGGCACCGATTGTTCCGATTGCAGATAAAGTAGCCATTCTCCCGCTTATTGGAGAAATCGATACCCACAGAGCAAGTTCGGTCATGGAAACAGCTTTAAAGAAAAGCTCTGAATTACAATTAGAGTATTTATTTATTGATATTTCCGGTGTTGCCATCATGGACACCATGGTTTCCCATAATATCTATCAAATCATCAATGCCCTAAAGATGATGGGTGTGCAATCTGTCTTGACGGGAATCCGGCCTGAAGTGGCTCATACATTGGGAAATCTCGGCATTACTTTCGAAGACCTGAAAACAAGCGCCAGCCTGAAAAAAGCCCTTGAAGACATCGGATTCAACCAATATGAAGTGGTACTCCCTGTTTAATTAAAGAGACCATAAACCGGAAAAGGCGGTTTATGGTCTTTCTTCTATAAAGAAGAGGTTTTATGATCTTGTTTTACCTTATGATGAAGCAGGATCTGTATACTTTGAACAGCCATATAAATCGGTATGGACCAATACATCTTGTATCCCTTGTCGAAGTGGAAGATTCCGATTTTCACCGTAAACCACTCCATCAATAGAGAGAAAGCGGTCCAAATCAATATGTAGGCAAGATTCATGATTCCATTTATCTTCAACTTCTTATATATATAAATAAAAAAATAACTGTAAGGACCATACATAATATAACTGATGAAATCGATTCCCTGATAAGCGGAACTGTCATTCACATCATAAAAGTCCCAAGGTGGGATACTAATGGTGTGATCATAAAACATACCGATTGATATTCCGTAGACAAAGTAATTCAATCCCTCGAGAAATGAAAAAATCTTCGGAGTTACCCATATCAGCAGGAGGAGGACGATCAGGCTTATTATGATAAACCATTCATTCCAATCGAATGACCTTTCATAGATTCTGTCCATTGCTTCCCTCCTCCTTCTTCTGAAAGTAATAAAGTCCTTTCCCAAACCATATACAGAACAGTAGATATACACCATTAACAACCACAGTATTTAATAAACTCCATTCAGGGTAGGAAAGAGAATGAAAATGGACATGTAGAACATCCAATACGCTGATGAAGAATAAGAGACAAACAAAACAAACCATTTTATCTCTTGTTCTTCTATAATTCAAATAGCCGTTCACCATTATGACTCCTACCAGTGGTAAGATACACTCCCTGTTAATAAGTAAGCTGATAAATGACGTGATGTCTTCTGAAGCCTTCATCCATTCCAATTTATTCGTCAGAATCGTAATATAATTCGTTGAAATGATGGATAACACCATAAAGTAAATCGTATTAGCTGTAAATGAAAGTTTCTTCTTCATGAATAAGACAATGTAAATCAAGATGATTAATATCGTAATAAAAAAAGGAAGTGACATAGGAACCTCCTATACTTTTTTCATCATTGTTCCCTTAATCCACCCAATACATAACATTTAGAAAGCACCAAGAGGTTTGATTTCGTTAACAGAGGGAAAATAAGGAACAAGAATCGAGGAGGTAGAGCGATGAGACATGAATCTGTAAATCCTAAGTATGCAAAGGATGAAATCAAAGAAATATTTGTAGATGGCTTGCAGCGTGACCTTTCAACCGAAGAGGAAACCCTTATCTCAGGCTGGACCCGATCTTTCGATAAGGGTGAAAGAGCAACCATCATCAATCTGTTGAAAGAATTACTGAACAAACATAAAAGGCATGACTGAAACAATAGGTGTGAGAATGTAAATGAGACATAAAAAAGGCAAGCCCCTCTTGAATGGGCTTGCCTTTTTCATATCTATATAGAGTTCCTATCAAAGATTACTTGTTGATTCCAATAGTTGATCAATATCAACGCGAAAGATCGGGCGCTTTAATTCCTCTTGTCCAAGTTCTACGGTATCGTCTAGTACTTCATCAATATTCATACTTATAATACCTCCCAAGTTGTGAATGTCAGAATGTGATGAACGGATGATTTATCATCTTCTCTATAGGATACGATGGAAACATCTCATTTTTGGGGGTATTTTTGAATTTTTCATGTTTAATTGTCTATAATAATCGGAAAGTTGAATCAAATGTCACGTTATGTTATCGTTAAACAACAATTGATTCTACTTAAATAGTAATAGATGGGTAGAATGGCTCTCTCCTTTAAGGAGGCATAACAATGAAACGATTTTCCATGCTTCACGTTCCTAAGGATATCAGGCATAGATGGCGACCAGCTGTTACTGTTCATGTCTTACCGGTCCATAAAGAATACTTTGCGGTAGGTAAATCATTAAAAGGACACGGTAAAGCTGCTAACAACAACGAAAAACTAGCCGCATATTATGCGTATCTAGATACTTTACAATAAAACGCTTATCTATAAAACAGCTGATCAGAACTTAATCCGATCAGCTGTTTTTTGTTCAAGGGTAACGCCTTAATTCTGTGTTCATTCTCTTACACCGAGGTGATGCCTTTGCCTTTGTATATTCATTGAAAATGTGTAGATGACTGCTTACCATGGATTGTGGCAATCCATCAAACGGATAGAACTTTAATTGAATGGATTCAGATGGATCCGCCCTCATTTGCCCGTGAAACTCTTGAGTAAAATAGGCCGTAGTCACAACGTAAAATTCATCCCCATTTGCCGCTTTAATGAATTGATCAGCACCTGAGTATACATTTAATAAATGAAGTTCTCCCAAATGGAGACCCGTCTCTTCTTCCACTTCTCTTCTTGCTGTCTCTTCTGTTGATTCCGCAAGCTCCATCAAACCACCCGGGAGGCCCCAGGTTCCACTCGGAAATCGCCTTTCCTGTAGAAGTACTTCATTTCGCTCATTTACTATAATAACTACCGCCCCAACCAAGATCAGTGGACGATTCCCAACTAATTCTCTAATTTCTTCTATGTATCCCAGCTACATTCATCTCCTCTCAGATAATGCAGAAGTTTTTTTACGGCAAATACTGACACACCTCAAAACAATTCCCATCGGGGTCATAAAATTGAAAATAGGTTACCCCTTCATCTACCTTAATGGTCCCTACCTTGACACCTTTCTCCATGAGCTTCAATCTGGTCTCCTCCAGTGCATCTGAAAATAAAATGGGTTTAATGGATGAGGGACGGACCTCGCCTTGTTGAATGGTGAGAGTGGACTCCCCTACCCCAACTTTATAAACAAGATAATTACCTGAATCGAAGGCTCGTTCTAACTCCAATACCTCTTCATACCATGCTTGAGCACTCTTTAAATCTGCTACTTGAGTATGTACCGTATCAATTTTTGAAAACAATGGTATTTCCACCTTCCCTAGGTTTAATCTTTCAATAGACTTAAATGACCGACAATTTCCTTCGCCTCAAATTTTTCCATAGGGGGAAGTGCAGTCACGGTTAAAGACCCCTTTACTATCTCCGTTAAGCCACTGTCATGAATACTGAAATATCCTTTCTTCTCCAGCTTTTCCAATTCTGTGTATTTGCCCTTCAGGACCACTTTCTTCATTCCCGTTTGTACCCATTCGATAAAGTCCGCCTGCCTGTTTTTGAATGGTGAATCCTCCGACATCATCGTCAGGGTACTCAAGGTTGCAGCATGTGCCACTTGTGCGGCTGTCTTTCCTTTAGACATCTGTAGATCCTTGTTTACGATAAAATATTGTACGAGATCCCTTCTTGTCATCCGTTTTATCATCCCTATCATCATTTTATTGGAGTACCATGATATCATCCTACCACATACTCGTTTTACTTCCTTCTAAGTTTCACCGTATTCTTTTCAATTGTGACAATTTTCACTTCTTCCCCGACAGTAAAGTCCAGATATTCTTCACAATTCAATTTATAGGTACGACCATTATCAAATTTCATGGCACAAGAGGAATTACTGTCATTCATATCCAGCCTCTTCCCAGATTTTATTCCCACCAGCCCCTCTCCTACACCTTCAGGAAAGTATTTTTCCTCAATCACCACCCAATCTTCTTTATCTCTGTTTACGAATTGCACGATCAGCAAACACATCAGCAGTAAGACCAATAATCCCAGAACAATCACTTTCATCCAAAAGGCTTTCATATAGTTCCCCTTCTCTTGTTAATAAACAATAAAGGATTATATGTCAGAAAATATTAAAACATTCGACTGCGTAACGATTGACTACCCTTGCATTTAATTGAAAAGGGATTTATAATCAACTAACGACCGTTAGTTAGTTTAGAGGGGATGATTCTTCTTGAATGATAATAAGCAATTGATTAAGACCGTTGCACTGGACTTATTTGGACAAAAAGGCTATGAAGATACCTCATTAGCAGAGATCGCACGGGAAGTAGGAATAAAAAAACCTTCCATCTATAATCATTTCACCAGTAAAGAGGATTTATTTGTGGAAGTATTGAAAGATCTGATTGTTTCTGAAGTGACGGCATACAGAATGGCTCAGGAGGAAATGAATCCCTCGGAACCCGTTGAGAATATCAGGACTCTCTTTGACCTCTTTTGTCGGCGATTGATGACAACAAAAGAATCTCTACTATGGAAAAGGGTCACATTTTTTCCCCCAGAGCCATTTAGAGATTTAATTCAGGAACATTTTATCCATTTTGAAGAAGTGACCTCTGCTATTCTGGTGACTATATACGAGAAAGGGATAAGCCAAAAACGGTTTCAAGGAATCACTGCAGATGAATTTGTGGCATCGTTTTTATGCTTGGTTGACGGGGTTTTCTTAGAGCATCATTATTACACGCAGGAAATCTTCCAGCAAAGGATTGAATCAGCCTGGAAAGTATATGAACGTGGAATAGTAAGTGACAAAGGAGTGTAGCATCATGGGTTGGCTTTATGTCATTATAGGAGGTATTCTCGAAATTGGGTGGGCAACCGGACTTTCCCTATCTGAAGGGTTTACAAAACCGGTGCCAAGTATTATTACGGCATTTCTCATATTGGTGAGTTTCTACTTTTTCTCCAATTCAATGAGATTACTACCCATAGGGACGGCTTATGCCGTCTTCACGGGCATTGGTGCAGCAGGGACGGCTTTGATCGGAATGTTCTTCTTAAACGAAGGGATAAGCTTTCTAAAGATAGTATTCATCTGTTTACTCATTTTCGGAGTCATTGGATTGAAGATGAGTGATAAGGAAGAAAAAGAAGCAGGGGGTGAACTCTGATGGCGTGGATATTTCTCCTCTTTGCAGGGTTTTCTGAAGTGATCATGGTATCGTTCATGAAGCTTTCGGAAGGGTACAGAAAGCTTTTTCCATCCCTGATCAGCTTTGTAGCCGGTGCAATGAGCTTTTATTTATTATCGCTATCCCTTCTTGATATCCCTGTAAGTACGGGGTATGGGATTTGGACTGGAATTGGTTCGGCAGGGGCCGTGATCATGGGGATGATGTTTTTCAATGAAAAAAAAGATCTCAAACGAATGATGTTTATATGCTGTATAGTAGGAAGTATCATTGGTTTGAAGTTCATATCTTAAAAAGAAAAGATCTTGTCCCCCATATGGGCAAGATCTTTTTCTATATGTTAATTGATGATCCCGTTCCCGACAATTTTCAATTGAATAGTAGGTTTTATAATGATGGTCGGGTATTCCTTCTCCCAGTCCAACTGTTCCCAATCCTTATGATGAAATGCGATTAATTCTCTCCCTATTCCCAATAAATCTGAGTTCGCCACTTGGATCTTCTTGATGACCTCTTTCGTTTCTTTCTCCAAATGCTCTGTTATTTTCTTTTCCAACTCCTTAACATTTGCTTTATCCGCCAATTCATCTTGGGGGAACTCCACAATAGAAACCCCTGTCGTCAATGATAATTCTACTTGTATATTTCCTGGAGTGGTTGATATTAATTTCATTTTCGTCTTTGGGTCCACCAAATTATACGTAATATAATTTTCTATATTCACTTTCTTTTCTTTATCCACTTTGGTGACGACCCTTGCAATTTTCGCTTTTTCATTCATTAACACGAGCATAAGGGTCGATTCAGGAATAGAAAGGGTACCAGACATCGCCCGTTTATGGAATAGCGCAGTGCCGTCCATGATAACTTCTTCATCTTTTATCCTAAAGAAGGGTACGAAGAAATCTTTTCCTTCATCAAACATGACAGTACAAACAGATTGAAGATTCACTTTCGGTACCCCTGTGAAAGACTCTCCAGAAGTGATGGATTCAATAAGATACTCTGATATGAGGACATTTTTCTGTTCGATGGTCCTGAGAATATCCCCAGCCTCTCCTTCTGCAACCGCTAACTTGGAGGAAATGGAGCTATTTGGATCACGATAGAAAATATCAAGGAAATCGTATACATCCTTCCTCGCCAAATCTTCACCCAATATGAAGATACGGTTTTTTGACGGTTCGAAATTGCCTGATATCTTGCGGTCCATATGCATTCTGACTTCGCGGATCGTATTGGCATCTGCCTCTACCTCTGTATTGGTTGGAGTTCCTTCTTTAAAGTCCCGAATGATGGCGGTGGCATGTATATTTCCGTCCGGGGTTAAATCGAAGGCAGATGAAAATACAAGCCTCCCATTTTTCAACAGCCTCTCATCCCAACATCCTGAAAGGGTAAAGGAACTTATGATAAGTAGGATTAGAATTTTTTTCTTATTCATGAATTCTTCTCCCATTCCATTTTTTTGAACAAAAAGGATATACAAAGCAGCAAGAAAGGAATCAAGATGACAAAAATATAACTCATAAAGATAATTGCCTTATTGTACACTTCCATTTGTTCGTTTTTCACCAATAAAGCAATGATTAGCCCAATAATGCCAAATAGGACGGGTAGAAAGGTGCGTTTGATTTTTTTGAGCTTCCTGATAAAGAATGATGTCCCTTCCGTTGAAAAAAACAAGTAGCTTGTCAGGGATGTGATGACGTTGACAATCCACAGGGATACAAAAACAAGGTCGATCCGTTCGATGATTTTCAAATACAGTGACTTCACGAAATATAAAACGGGTTGTGGAACAATTGCAATTTCAGCGGGACTGAATGTCACAATACTTACGATCGTCATAAAGCAATAAATGGTGGTCACGCTTATATTGGCAACCGTGACAGACTTTAAGATTGATGCAGACCCGATCTGCTGAAAGTGGGGATATAAAATGAGCAATAATTCAAATCCAAGCATGGAAAAGTACGCTTCATTCGCCCCCTTCAACCAATTTAAACCTCCTGAATGAGCCATGGGAAACAAATATCTGAAATCAACTGGATACGTCACCAGAACAATGATGGATATGACAAGCAGAAAGAGGATGAGGCTTGATACAACGACATAGACATTGCTTATCCCAACGACATCTTCTTTCGCCAAATATATGGCCGTGGCGACTAAAAGGACCATTATGATCCATTTAGGAGTAAAAATTAACACCCACATTTTAATGATTTTCGTTGAGTACATTAACACCAACGCGGTGACTAATATGCCGTAAAGGATGTAGCCACAATTCAGAAGTGTCCCAATACCCCTTCCAAGTAAGATCTTCGAATATTCAAATATGGATTTTGAAGGAAATCTTCTGCCTAGTAACCATAGAAGGAAGATGACCCCCTGTACCAGGAGGCCGGCTAAAATCACAGAGATCCATGCATCCTGCTTTGACTTCAGATAGACATTAAACGGGAGTCCTAATATTCCTACTCCTATTTGAGTCTGAAGAATAAAGAATGTGAGTTGCACACCACTCAGCTTAGTCTGATTGTTCATTCTTTTTCCACCTTCTTGGATCCGTCGTTTTCCATTTATATATCGACTTTAAATCTCTTGGCCGCTCTTTCATTAACCATATCGGAACTCTCATAAATGTATCTTTCCATGCCTTTAAATCAAGAGGCACCAGAGGATATAAGTAATAGTGACCAAGGGACTTCAGTTTTGCCATATGTATAAATGTGAACATCAGACCGATGACAATTCCAAAAAAACCGAATATCGACGCTAATAGCATCAGTGGAAACCCCAATATCCGTAGTGAAGTACTCAATTCATTGGAAGGAATGACGAATGATGAAATCGCCGTAATAGCAACCACAATAACCATTGTATTGGAAACAAAGTTGGCCTCTACCACAGCTGTCCCGATGACGAGCCCCCCCACCACACCGATGGTTTGAGCAACAGGATTTGGCAACCGTATGGCAGCTTCACGTAATAATTCCAAGGTGAATTGCATAATGGCCGCTTCGATAAGAGGCGGAAAGGGCAGATACTCTAATGAACTTTTGATAGAAAAGATAATCTCGACCGGAATGACTTCATAGTTATAAGAAATAACCGCGATGTAAAATGCAGGAAGACACAACGTGGTTATAAAACTTATCAATCGGATCAGCCGTAAGAAAGAAGCAATAAATGAACGTGTGTTATAATCCTCTGCCGTTTGAAAAAAACTGAAAAATGAAACAGGAAAAATCAAGGCAGTCGGACTCCCTTCCATCAGAAGGACCATCCTGCCCTCCATCAGATTGGCCACCACCCTATCCGGTCTCTCCGTATTTAGAAACTGCGGAAAAGGGGAAAATGAATTATCTTCGAGAAATTCTTCAAAATACCCCGGAGATTGGATGGAGTCTGCCTCAATTGTTGAGATCCTTCTTTCGATTGTCTTCACTAAGTCAGGATTGGTCAATGTGGATATGCTGACCAGAGCATACTTCGTTTTTGTTGTCTCTCCCACGTGGGAATATTTCACCGTCACATTTTTATTTATGATTCTCTCTCTTATGAATTGGACATTCTCTGAGACATTCTCACTAAACCCTTGATGGGAACCCCTGACGACCTTTTCATTGGTAGGTTCAATCCGATGTGCCGACTGATCTTTCGGAGAGGGGATCAACAGCATGCATTCTTCGTCCTCTTGTATCAATAGGCATGAGCCATCCACCAGTCCATCAAGAGCTTTCTGGAGGTCGACCGTCTCAATGATGGTTGCACCATTCACGATATGACGTATGTTCCCAAAAGGGGTTTCCTGCATTGGCTTGATGACATTCATTTGAACACTCTTAACATCTACTATTGAATCAATGAAAATCAGCTTGATCCTGCTATCATTGAAGATCAGATTCCTAATGGAAAGGTCATCTGTTAAATAAAGGCCATCTCGAATAAACGTTACTCTCTCCTCTAAATTAGAAGGGGAAGATACGCTCACTTCTTTATCCTCTTGAGCCGGATTGATTAATTTTCGTGTGGTCCTTGTCTTGAATGACCTTCCCATGTTTAACACCTACTGAAAGAGTTTATTACCATGTAGGGTGTCCACAATATGCCGTGCTATTCAAAGGCATCAATGGGCATTTCAAGTTAAGGTACGACCTTCAATTGATTAGATGCGTTTTGCTTGGATGAGGTGTCATCCTCAGTTTTAGTGATCCCATTCAAAAAAATTCTCTCTTTCCATCAGATATTAGTAGGGTGTACCTGCCAGTTTTTGATATACTTAATCAGATAAACTAGTCGATAGGTAGAGGTGAATAGATTGACCAAGAAAAAAATGTATTCATGGAGTTTACAAATCCTTATTATTCTTACCATCATTTATGTTTCAACTAAAATTTCCTTTCTATTTGAACCAATCGTTGTATTTGCTTCAACTTTATTCTTCCCGATCATTATTTCAGGGTTTCTATATTTTTTATTAAACCCGTTGGTCAATCTTCTCGTTAAAGCAAGATTGCCGAGAACAGTTGCGATCATCGTCTTATATGCGGCGATTATCGGTGCTATGGTTCTGATCATAGGAAATATCGCCCCTGTCATTACACGCCAGGTGACGGCATTATTCAATGCACTGCCGGAGTATGCTCGTCAAACGAGGAATTTCATTGAGTATTTGTCTGAGACAGAACAATTTAAATGGATGATGAATCAGGATTATGTGTCACTGAAGGATATTGAGAATCAGCTGGTGGATTTCGCCAATACATTGCCCGATAATATCACAACAGCATTAAAAGGTTTGTTGAGTGTCTTAACCAGTATTACAATCCTTATTGTAACCGTTCCTTTCCTATTGTTCTTCATGTTCAAAGATGGGCATAAATTTCCGAGAGCGATTTCGAAGTTCCTGCCTCCAGCTTACCGCGAGGAAGGAGTCAACACATTAAAGGATACAAGTGAAACACTTGCTGCTTACATACAGGGACAGCTGACCGTCGCTTCATTTGTAGGGACCCTGACTTTTATCGGTTATTTAATCATTGGTTTGCCATATGCATTAGTTATGGCACTGATCGGAGCGGTCACGAATATCATACCGTTTATTGGTCCTTTCATCGGTGCAGCACCTGCCATCATCGTGGCATTATTTGATTCACCGACGAAAGCGATCCTGGTGGTGGTCGTTGTCACGATCGCTCAACAAATTGAAGGGAATCTCCTTTCACCCCTCATTCTGGGTAAACGACTGGATACCCACCCGGCGACCATCATCATTTTATTACTTGTTGCTGGGAATTTGGCAGGGATACTCGGAATGATCTTAGCTGTACCAACTTACGCCGTGACGAAAACCATAGTATTGAATACAGTGAAGTTCATTAAACTGCGAAGATCAACCATACAGGAATGATCACGGAGACAGCCGGGCTTGCCCGGTTGTTTTAATGTTGAGATCTTTTGCCTATAAACAAAAAAAAGCAAACCCCCGACATGGGAATTTGCTTCTCTTTTCATCTTTTCTTTTTAAATAATTTATCCGATGCCCCTTTGACTGCTTTGCCGGCCGTATCGACGGTCTTTCCAACCATTTTATTACCGGTATTGCCTACATTTTTCACAAAGTCTGCCGAGGTATCAGAAACCTTCCCTACCAATCCACCTTTACCGCTCACACTTTTAATCATGTCATTTGCAGTGTCTGCCGTTTTGTTCAACAGTTCACTGGCCTGCTTGGATGTATTCTTGACTAATTCACCCGGAGTATTTCGTTTATCCTCAGTCATGCTGATTCTCCTCCTTAGATAAAGACTCATCACTATCCCTATGTAAGAGGAGACCAAAGTATTCGAACCAGCCGACAATCACGTGCTATGTTTTAAATAATTTGTCGTTAGTTTGGTTTCCCGGATCGCACCATCTTGTCTTTCAACCCAGTATGCGGAAGCATGCTCCCTGGAACTCACTACATTGTGTAGTTCACCATCAATAAAATGCAGGGCTGCCCCATCATCTGCTGCATAGCCAACCTTCAATTCACCACTCTTAATAAAAGAATGATAGAGGGGGCGTCGGTTCTCTTCTCCATCATAATGGGGGGAGTGACTGCCTTTCAACAAACCCAATCCTTTAATTCCTTCTAATTCATCACCGTATGAATCGGTCGTACCTTCTTCAAACCAGCATATAGAACCTGCACTTAATCCTGAAAGGATGATCCCGCACTCCCATGCCTTTCTTAATATGGAATCGATCCCCCACTCTCGCCATAGTGCCAGCATGCATTTTGTATTGCCCCCTCCTACATAAATAATATCCTTATCTAATAGAAATCCTTCTAAATCCCTTGTGGAGGGCTTGAATAAAGAAAGATGTGAAGGCTCACAGGATAGGGATTTAAATGAATGGTAGAACCGTTCAATATAACTGTCGGCATCTCCACTGGCTGTCGGAAGAAAACATATCTTTGGTTCTGAGGCTTTTGCCTGCTGGAGTATGTACTGATCCAATAATAAGTTTTCGGGCTCCATGGAGAAACCTCCTCCACCCATTGCAATGATTTGTTTCATGAAAATACCCACTTCCTTTTATGGAATAAAATGATAAGTACCTCTATCCTATCAAATTAACTTGTGTTCGGGTTATAGAATTTTGACTTACATCCTTAAAATAAAAAAATAGGCTGTCATCAAGAGTCATTTTTCATGATTTCTTGAGACAACCTCTATTTACTATTCAGTTCAAATAACTAATTATCTGTACCTGCTTCTGTTTTTCTTTTTCTCTTACTGGTTTCCTTTTGAAAGGAAAGAATCAGGCCATATGTCATGAAGAGTAATATCACTCCTAATGGCAAAGCCGTTATGATAGTGGCTGCCTGTAATCCACTGATCCCACCTGAACCCATCAAGATCGCAGCAATGGCAGCCAAGACTAGACCCCAGCTGAATTTCACAAAGAATGGAGGATTTAAACTTCCATTTGAGGTTTGCATCCCCAATACAAATGTTGCAGAATCTGCAGATGTGACAAAGAATGTAATGATGAGGAAAAGCGAAATAACCGACAGAACTCCACTTAATGGCATCTGATCAAACACATAAAATAGTGAAGTCTCCAAACTTTGACCGGCTACATCAATTCCCTGAACAAGATCATAATACAATCCTGTCCCTCCAAATACACCAAACCAGAGAGAGCATACGATGGTTGGTACGATGATGACCGCAATGATGAATTCCCGGACTGTCCTACCCTTTGACACCCTCGCTATAAAGGTCCCGACAAACGGTGTCCAGGAAATCCACCATGCCCAGTAAAAAATCGTCCAGTCTTTCACCCATTGGTTATCTTCAATGTTGAAGGGTGAAAACCGCAATCCCATACTGGGAAGATTCTGAACATAGCTCCCAAACGTAGTCAGAAATAGTTCCAATACAAATTGAGAAGGTCCAACGATAAGGAAAACAATAAATAACAATACCGCCAGGATCATATTCGCATTGCTCAGGTATTTGATTCCCTTTGACAATCCTGTAGAAGCTGACGTAATGTAAAGTATCGTTGCGATACCCATGATGATCAATTGAACATTGAAGTTTATCGGGGTTCCTATTAAGTAATTAAGTCCACTATTAATTTGTTGAGCTCCAATACCTAACGAAATGGCTACGCCAAAAATCGTTGCAAATACCGCAATAATATCCACGACATATCCTATCGGCCCATTCGCTTTTTTGCCTATGACCGGATACAATGTAGCACTCATCAATCCCGGCATGCCCTTTCTGAACTTATAATAGGCTAATGCCAATGCAACAACCGCATAAATGGCCCATGCGTGAAATCCCCAGTGAAGATAGGTATACCTCAACCCGATTTTAGCTGATTCAATGGTTCCTCCATCACCATAAGGAGGTGTGGCATAATGAGAAACCGGCTCGGATACCCCATAAAACAGGAGACCGATCCCCATTCCTGCACTAAACAGCATGGCGAACCATGTTAACGTCGAATATTCCGGCCTGTCCGTATCTTTCCCTAAACGGATCTTACCGTATTTACTTAATGCAAAAAAGATGGCGATGATAAAAAAGAATGTGGCTGAGAACTGATAAAACCAGCCAAACTTATCAAGGAGAACTCCTTGAGTATTTGTCATAACTTCGATCAATCCCTGAGGAAAAATGACTCCCCATAATACAAAGATCACGCCGATCGAAATCGCGATCCAAAACATTGGTGTAAAATTCTTCAACTTACTTCCCCCTCAATACAATTGTGTCAATGAATAATGTACAGCTTGATATGTAATAAAAATAAAGACATGAAATTATTTTACCCTCTGGTATATAGGACTAAACTAGTAAGTTAATGGTAATTGAAAAGGGGAGATCCATTTACAGTTTCCTGTTCATTTTATTTTAGAGGTATCAATTTTGAATTAATGGGCAAATTATAGTAGACGGAGGTGATAAACATGACAAACAAAAACAACAAAAATCCACAACAGCAAAAAAATGAAGCAGAATTTGCTCAAGAGCAAAACGCTGCTGAAAGAGCGAAAAAAGCTTCTAAACAACAAAACCAACAAAATAAATAATCTAACATAGTAATAAATATTGAATACTTAATGGGAGATCAGTCTAATGACTGGTCTCTTTCTTTTTGAAAAGCCCTACCGGAAATCAATCTTTAGGCTAGAACAAGAACAACCTCCCCGCAATCCTTCGGGGAGGTTGTTTTCTTTCCATGGAATTCAATGAAAAGGAGATGAACCCATTTCATGTAATTATTTAGTATGACTGCTCTTTTTGGTGAACGGTTTGTAGGCAACCACTACGGCAACCACCGCCGAGACCGCATTTATTAAAGTTCCGACCATAGGAGAGCCTTTATAACCTGTACCATCATACATGTTCGTTATGATTAGACCGGCTATAACACTTAATAATAGGCTCACTCCCAGGAATACTCCTATAAAAATAAAAAACTTCTTGGCATTTTTCCACAAAATTACAGCACTCCAATGTAAGGGATTGTTTATTAGAATATAACAGGAATACGCAGCAAAGACCAGTTACAGGCATCTTTGATCAGGTCATGGGATACTCATTATTTCAATCTATTCCACTTTATCCATTGAAGGTTGATTATCCGAAACTTCCAACCTGCTTTTCCCCATAAGATATACAAACACAAGAGCAATCCCTAGTGGAATCAATGCGTAGGCGAAAGTAGTTGTAATCGACTCAGACATAGCATTAGTAATCTTAGCCAGCACGAAATCAGGAATCTTCTCCCGCATTTCAGGTTCAAAGATACTTCTTGGATCACCCTGAATGTTGCCGCCTCCTTCTTGTCCTTTAAAGGCGCTTTCCAATTTAGATGAAAATAGTTTCGTCTGCAATGTTCCGAATATTGTTATACCGAGAGTCATCCCCAGAGAACGGAAAAAGGCATTTGTCGAGTTTGCTGAACCTCTAAATCGGGGATCAAGCTTATGGATTGTCGCATTCGGCAGTAATGAAAATGAAAAACCTACACCGAAACCACTAATGATCATATATACGGTCAATAGCCATCTACTCGTATCCGGCCCCATCGTCGCAAGTAAAACCATACCGATAATAAAAGAAATAATGGAGATCCACATAATACTTCGATAACTTGTTTTGGTCATCCGAATGCCAGCCACAGCACTTCCTGCTACTGACCCCAGCATCAACGGCGTTAATATCAATCCGGCATTTGTAGCCGATCCACCATACACAGCTTGAACAAATATCGGGATCAAGATAGTCAGAATGATGAAAGCAGCACCGTAGAGAAAGGCCAAAGCCTGTGCAGACGCAAATAAGGGACTTTTAAACATCCAAAATGAAATGATCGGTTCTGCTGCTCTTCTTTCTATAAATAAGAAACTAATAAAGAATAACAGGAAAGATCCAAACAATCCGATAATTTGCCAGGAAGACCACGAGAATTCCTTTCCTCCAAATTCAAGGGCAAACATCAGACTGACAACCGCAATCACTAGCGTAATCGCTCCACCCCAATCAATGCGCTGATCAGATCTTTGGGTGGATTCTTTATAAGCAGTCGATATAAAAACGAGGGAAAGGAGTCCAATCGGCACATTGACATAAAAGATCCAGTGCCAACTGAAGTTATCCGTTAGAAAAGCACCGATTAAAGGTCCAAATACCGAAGCAGAACCAAATACCGCCCCAAGGAGTCCCGTCATTTTCCCACGTTTCTCTGGAGGGAATAAATCAAAAACAATCGTAAAGGCTATTGGCAGCAATGCTCCTCCACCTATTCCTTGAATGGCACGGAATATACTTAATTGAACAATATCCTGTGCAATCCCACACAGAGCAGAACCAATCAAGAAAATGGAAAGACCGAATATGTAAAACCGCTTCCTCCCATACATATCAGACAGCTTACCAAATATCGGCATTCCAGCCATCACTGCAACCATATACGCACTTGTGACCCAGACGAACTTATCAAGTCCGCCAAGATCTGAAACAATGGAGCCCAGGGCCGTTGCAACAATTGTGTTATCCATGGCAGACATGAGGATCCCCAACAATAGACCGGCAAGTGCCAGCTTCATATTACTTTCTTTCGCAACCATCACCATCATCCTTCCAAAATCCGTTAACTTCTTTTCCATTATAGAACTTTCTAGCTGTATGTCTAGCCGAACAACCCCTCTTTATAGAAACAAAAAAACAGAGTACGTCAGCTGACGTACTCTGTTTGGAATTATACGGTTGGATTACTTTTGAACGTTAGCCGCTTGTGGTCCACGAGCACCTTCAACGATTTCAAATGTAACGTCTTGACCTTCTTCTAATGATTTGTATCCTTCACCTTGGATAGCAGAGAAGTGAACAAAAACATCGTCTTGACCTTCAACTTCGATGAAACCGAAACCTTTTTCAGCGTTAAACCATTTAACTTTACCTTGTAACATAAAACATGTACCTCCTAGTGCAGTTGCACATAAAAATATTTATATTCCTGCTCTGATTAAGATTCAAGACGAATGTTCTTCAATCATGTATATTAACCGAACAAAAATAACTAATTTAACTATAACAGACTCTCCCTCAAAACTCAAGGCGGGAATGGGTCTAATTGTAAAATGACCAGATCAACCTACTCTGCCATTGTCTTATGATGTTCTTTAGTATACAACTTCTTGATCATCCGTATTTGGCCTCTGTGATTGATTTCATCTTCAAAGACATGAAACCATTTAAAGAAGTTATTGCCCTTTTGTCCATACCACCAATCTGTTTCTTGATATAACCATGTTTCGTCCAATTTCGAAAATTGCTGTATTGTTTTTTCTCTTGTAAGTTGAAGATTGTCCAGGTAATACTCTACAGATTTCCCTTTAATCGTTACTGCCGCCTGTCTTCCTAAACTTAGTGCAGGTTCCAATTCAGCAGCAAAGGCTTCTACCTCGTCATTTGTCAATTCTTCAAATGTCAGCGCCTGATAGATCTTCTCTACAGCATCAAAATGAGCCAACAACATGCCGATGGAATTTGCTTCATCATGACACCGGTAATCAAGCATTTCAACAGAAAGATTTTCGACTTCACGTATAGAGGTGAATCTGGCATAATTCATCATGGATAGAAGCAAGGAAAAATCCTTCTTCATTCCCTCTTTTTCTTTTATTAAATATAACGAGTTCATATCCACTATTTAATCCCCCTTTGATCTTATTTGTCTATATTAGATAAATAATGGATATTCCCTCTATTTTTGTCAAATTCATTCCGATTGATTTGCAGTTGCCTTTAGTAGATCTCGTATTTCTCTCAGAAGTTCTTCTTTCGGATCGACCTTGGCCTCTACTTTTACCTCTTCTTTTCTCTCCATTCTTTTATATATTCGTACGATAAAGAATATGACCCACGCAATCAGAAAGAAATCCACTACATTTTGAATAAAGACCCCATAGGTAATCACTGCGTCCCCGAACGTAACCTTTAGGTCCGTGAAACTGATTCCCCCAAGGATGATGCCAAGAAGGGGCATCACGATATCGTCTACAAGTGATTTGACAATTTTGCCAAAGGCTGCGCCGATGATTACAGCCACTGCGAGATCTATGACATTCCCTTTTACGGCAAACTTTTTAAATTCTTGCCACATGCTCATTCTCCTTTATACTTTTCTCTACAGTTAAATCAGTACTTTATCCCGATTAGTTTGCCACAATTATACAAATTTATATGTTCGTTTAGCTTTCTTTCTGCTAAACTGGACTTTCACATGTTCAAAGAGAAAAGGAGAGATGACATGTTATACCCTATCAGAATTCGTGCTGGAGCTGTCATTGTAGAAGAAGGAAAAATCTTATTGGCTGAGTTTCAAGACGAAAACGGGCTTCATTATAACCTTCCCGCAGGAGGAGTTGAAGAGGGAGAATCGATTAAAGAGGCTGTCGTTAGAGAAGCCTTTGAAGAAACAGGAGCACAGGTAGAGGTTGAAACGTTAGCATTCACCTACGAATATGCCCCCCATCTGAATGACCAAAGATATGGACCGACCCACACCCTTTCCATGTTTTTCTCTTGTAACCGGACAGATTATCATTCCACCCTTTCACCAAGTCAGCCGGATCCTACACAGACGGGCATCAAATGGGTCCCGCTATCTGAACTTCATTCCATCGTGCTTTACCCCATGATTCAGGACCGGATCTTGAAGTATATTCAAGAAGAGAAGCAGGAAGTATTTATTGAAGAAAATGAGCTTGTTAAGAAATAATCACGACTAACACATTGATCCAACCTTCATTTGGATACCTTTGTTACAATTCTACAAAGGGGGGGATATTATGTTTTGGCTCTGGTTGATCTTTATATTTTACGCTATGTTTCTTGCACCAGGAAAAGGTCTGCAAGTGACCCCATCATACACGATCTACTCCAGGGAAATGTCAATGAAGTGGATCCACTCGTTTTGACCGTCTTCACCTTTCTTGGTCTCTTTCCCTTGTTATTTGCAGCGTTAATACTACCTTTCGATAGGGACAATATCCCGGCATGGCCTTTCATTCTTGGCTCACTCGCACTGGGGGCATTCAGCCTTCTTCCATATTTTTTCCTTAAGAGAGGTGATAATCGATCTCTTCCCAGGACTCCTCGATGGTTGGATAACACGGCTTCATCAAATGCTCTCGGTTTTCTTCTGATCTTAATGGCCATTACTTCAGTAATGCAACTTAGAAATGGGGTCTCACTCGCTTCTTATTGGAATGCATTCCAAGCTTCAAAGCTTGTCAGCGTCATGACAGTCGATTTCTTCATTTTACTTTGGCTTTCTTATTACACAATGATTTCAATCTATAACATTAGGAAGAATCGGTGGCTTTCTTTCATACCCGTCATCGGGCCTGTTATGTTACGATGGAGGAAACCAAACTGGAGGGTTACATATGATGTTTACAAAGATCCCAAAGGAACAGAAAGATGAAATGATTGGAATGATCCAAAGCTTTTACTATGAGCAAACAGGGGATGAAATCGGGGATTTAGGCGCTGAAAATTGGTTCGACTTCTTCATGAAGGAAATAGGTCCCTTCCTCTACAATAAGGGAGTGATGGACTCCAAGGACGTGTTGATGGATAAAATGCTGCTTCTCGAGGACGACCTTTATGCATTGAAAAGACCAGTGAATCCCAAATGATGCAACTCGCAAAAGATTGTTGTTATATACAAACTAAGATCTGCGAATGCTCTGTCATTTAGGATGTGGTGCAGGATGGTGAAGGGAACTGCTCCGCTTTCCACGGACGTTCGGCCGAGCCTCCTCAGCAAAAACCGCTTCCGGGGTCTCGGCACGCCCGTTTTCCGTAGGAGTCTACGCAGTTCCCTTCACCCTCTTGAGTAGTAAGTGTTGACAGAGCAAAAAAAATAAATCGTGAACATCAGTTAAGGAAGCGTAATGTACGATTAAATAAAATCGTTCACTACAACAAATGAAAAAGCAGTGGCATAAACAATCTCCACATTTTCTTTATGATTGTAAAAACATAGTTGATTGGAGCGGAAGGTGCTCGACTCCTGCGGGAAACGCTGGACAGCACGAAATGCGGAGGCGGCTCGTTCAGCCCCGACAAGCATAAGATGAATGGGCTAAGAAGGCGTTCTTTTGCCTTCTTGGACCATTTAGCTTATGACCTCGAGGGGCTAGCCGCCGTAGCTGGACTGGTGAGACCCCGCAGGCAAAGCCGAGGAGGCTCACCGCCAGCCCCGCGGAAAGCGAGCACCTGTAGCGGAAATCAACAGCCACTCTCTACATCCAAAAGCAAGAAATAAAAAGGAGCAGGGAAAACCCTACTCCTTTTTAATTTTATGAAGAACCATGTCATCAATCCGTCCATTATCATTTACGATTTCAATGGTTACGGCTTCTTTATCTTTATTTCTTATTTCGTCAATGACCTTATCCATATCGTCACTCTTTTTAATATCTACGGTTTTCTCTACTTTGAACTCTTGAACTGCCTCTCCTTCTGATCGGCTTTTGAGCTCTTCATCCGAATAGATCAAGTCGGTCCCCAAAGCATTCTTGATTGTTTTTCCTTCCAGGTAAAAACGGGCACGGAACTTGGTATCCGGTTCTATGGCTTCATCGGTTAATAGTCCGGAAAATGTAAGTGTTTCCTCTTCTTCATTCCACGTTACACCACCGTTTACGACCATATCTGCTGCATTTCGGTTGCATCCCGTTAAAAGGATGGCAAATAATACTCCTGCAATCATAATTGCTTTTGATTCTTTCACTTGTTGTCCTCCTTATATGTATGTGCACTATCATCTTACCAAAGTATCAATAATGTGCGCCAGAAACAATTGTTTTCCATACCAAGAAGGAATCATACCTTGTTTGATTAGTGATGAGCATGAAGAGATGAAATAAGCTCAGGAGGGATATGGGGGATAAAATGGAGTGAGTACCAGCGAATGATCTTCTAGACTTTTCGGAAATATTCAAAAAAGAATAGGCAGGTGGTTGGATCAATGTATCCATGTCGTTTCCACCACATTTCCATAAATGGAATGGGATTCATGTAAAACATTCTTCGCTCCCGATATTGATCGTGCCACCAATTAACAATGTTCAAAATGAAATAATTGTGTCTCCATGTCCAGGGGTCATTTTTTCAGATGTTTATTACATACCGCCTTCAGGATAAACAGTTTTTCCTGTACACTTAACATCCTCCAGCATTTAGCACGAATGATCATAATTTTTCCCCTCTCCTTAGTTCATGTTACTTGTCTTTACCTCCTTCTAACCTTTTACAAACCATTCAATTTGCTACAAAATGTCAAACAAAAATACCTTCTCCGACAGATTAGCTTATCGAAAAAAGTATTAAACCGAAACGAATGTCACTCCGTACAAGTAAATGTAGAATTTCTTTTTATCTATTTTTATTAAACAGCAAGTCAACGGCGATTATAGCAGTTTAATAAAATGATTCAGCACACGGGCGGTGAGTCCCCAGATGACTTTGTCCTCATAATAGTAAAAATGTTCCTTCATAGTCCTAGCTTGCCATTCGTAGTTTTCGCCACCAGGAATTTGTTTATACGGAAAGCTCTCCTCAGGTTCCATTCTAAATTTAATATTATATAATTCCGGTTCTTTTTCACGAAGATAAGAAAGGGGGGCGGTGAAAACTTCTTCCACTTCCGCCGGGTTTGGGCGCATATCTTCAAATAAGATATTCAGCTTTCCCACATAAGGATAAATGATGGTCCCAAATGGTGATACGATATAATCCAAGGGATGTATGTCGGTGATTGCTTTCTCTGCAATCCCGAGTTCTTCAGACGTCTCCCTTAGCGCAGCTGCCCTCTCATCGGAATCACTCCGGTCGATCCTGCCTCCCGGGAAACATATTTCCCCCGGCTGTCTCCGCATATTCAATGAGCGCACTTCAAATAATACGTGAATCTCATCTTCCACTTCTATCAAAGGAAGTAGAATAGCATACTCAGAAAATGATTCACTTCCCAGCACTTTAGGCGTTCTGTCTTTGAAACGCATCAAAAGCTCGTTCATATCCATCCTATCCCTCCTTAATTCGATATTCTATTCTATGATTTTCTTTATTATAGTATGAACGTGATCCAACACCAAGCCATATGTGCTCGATACTACACGAACCATTTTTTACCATAACTTCTATGAAACTATGATATACTGATGAAGTCTTCCCGGATGGGGAGAAGAACACTCAGTCATTAATAGAAAGGATTTGATAGCATGTTTGGAAAAGTTGCTTCAGATGTATTAGGTTTAAGTGATATTGGTACAGTCATCAAGCCGGCTGATTACGATAAAGCCGATTCAGATGATTACATTATGCATGAGGATGGAGAAAAGATCTATTTCCTGATCAAATCCAAGTCCGATGAATATTGCTTTACAAACAAAGCGCTCATTCATCTGGACGGCACGAGTGCAGCCAGCAAAAAACGGGTGCTCCGCCGCCTCGATTATTATAAATATCAGCTGTCGAATGTCCTTCTTGAAACCGCAGGTACAGTTGATCTGGATGTGGAAATCAAATTCAAGATCGGGTCGGAAGTTTATTCCATTGATGTTCATAAAAAACACTTAACTGAAGTGAAAGATTTATACAAATCTCTGATCAAGATTGGTGAAATCACTACTGACAACAGCATATATTCATCTTTCTCAAATGAAAGTCTCCAACTTGCGGCCTCTACATTGGGACAAGTAAAGACAAATGATGTGAATGTAGTCGAGCAGTTTAAAGAGGTCAATCAATATGCCTTCAATTGGATGGCAGATAAGAAAAAAGAGTTGACCCTAAAGGATTTCGGCTTTGTATTTGAAAAATTCATTCAAAATTAATCTTCACCATCCGGCTGGAATGCTCAGCCGGATATCCCTTATGACATTTCATGGGAATGTGTCCCTTTCCATTCTTGGATACCGTCATCCTCAATGATGCCTAAAGTGACATCAGCGATATCAGGATCGGCAATTAATTTCTCCTGGATGGCAAACTTAATGTCATCCGCTTCTGAGAGTGGCAGCCCCTTCTTCAATTCAAGATAGGATTCTACATGGTAATAGCGCCCTTCCTGGGTGATTCTCAACTTAAAGATATCGATGACTGCTTCATGTTCAAAGATGGCAGCAGCAATCCTGTCTTCAACTTCTTTAGGAGCAGCAACTCCAATCAGACCGACCATGTTATCGTAGCCTACCCGAAAAGCTACACCCACCATCAGGAATCCTATCAAGATCGTCACAATCCCATCCAATAGTTGAATCGTGCTGAAATAAGAGACAAGTACGGCGATCAGCGCAAGGATTGCCCCGGATACAGCTACCAGGTCTTCATAAAATACGAGCCTTGTTGGTGGTGCAGCCCGTTTTACATGCTTGAACGCACCGGTGACAATACCTGCTCCACTGCTTTCCACACGAGCTTCCTGCCCGATTTCCTTCATGACTTTAAAGAGAATGGTTCCATCAATGACGATGTTTAACAGCAACACTGAAACATTGATCCAGATTCCTTTTACTTCTGCAGGGTGTTTGAGAAGGTGAAACCCTTCACGGATCGTCTCATATGCCATAACCGATACGACGATAACCGCGATCATACAGAATAAATTGATGACACGGCCGAAACCTGTCGGGAACTTTTCTGTCGGCTTTTTTTCTGAAAGAACACTTCCGATAAACACAAAACCTTGATTGACTGCATCGGCCAATGAGTGCATAGCCGATGCAAACATGGCCCCACTCCCGCTGAATAGGAAAGCTGCCCCCTTTGCGATTGCCAGGATCCCGTTCCCTACCATTGCAAAAAAGGAAGATTTATTGCCTTTTTTCACTAGCGAAAGAAAAGACTCATTACTCACCACGATCACCCCTTACGTTTTATCCACCTAATACGTAGTATCTCTAAAGTCTGTACTTTCATAAGTCAATTGACGAACCTTTTGAGCTTTTCTATACTGATACAATAAGTATGTATACATACGATTTCCAATCTAGTTAGGAGTAAATATCATGGATTTTACGATACAGCACCTTTCCTTTTATTTAATACAGGTTGAAGGCAAAGGGGAAGAAGCAGATAAACGACATAAACACTTTCAAACGTTAACCGGGGCTGAATATGAAGAAAGCCCCCTGAAAAGCTTTCTTGACGGAGAACTGACGAAGATCGTCAAACGTAAGGTTGACAGGCATTCCAAGTCAGAATCAGCTCCAACTAAGATTGGCCGCTTTGTTGTAGAGCCCGGTCATGAATTGACCTCGAATCCAAACTATAATTTATTCCACCGAACCCGGTACGCAGAGAGTGCAGAAGCGTTTCGAGAAGAGTGCGATCAAATTGTCCAAATGTATATTGAAGCGAGCGCCATTAGAGGCGGAGCATTTCTGGTAGCTTCAGCAAAGCTGACGAAATTTTTTGATGATCCCTTTTTGTTCATCATGAAATGTGATTTTGAACCAAAAGTTGCCACCATCACGGATGAAGCAACCTTGATCCACAATGTAGAAATGGCGATTACGACAAAAAATATGAAATCGATCCAATATCCCTACATGCCTGAAGAAGGTATGATGGATTCAGCCGAAATCAAGATCCATCAAGCGTCACATGCGAGGTACTTTGAAGATTTCCTGAAATGGGTGGAGTATGAAAAATCCATGCCAGAAATCGTCAAATCCCAAGTGTATGGAATGGTGAAGGAACATATATCTGAAACGTACGCGGAAGAAAGTGACGAACGGATCGAATTTGAAGAAGCCGTGGAAGAATGGGCGATCAGCCCAAAGCGTGAACTGCAGGAACGATTCACGACGGAACAAGTCGTAGAAGCCACTTCTCAAATCGTCGAGCAGTCCCCTGAAGTGGAACTGAAAGTGAAGCTTGATCATGTGTCAGTCAAAGCCCTCCTTTCAGACTTTGGGGACAACATTCATTTAGCAAAAGTGAATGGGCGCTATGTCTTGATGATTGAAAGCGAATCGGTCATGTTTGAAAGAGGGTTTTCCCCTCTGGAATTTTTAAAGCCCGATGACCTGCATGAAGTGATTCAGCGTATACAAGAGAAAGAATAATTATTAGCCATGTAGAAGAGCATGGCTTTTCCCATGGATATTCGTGTGTTGAACCTATTTTTATTTCTTTAAATCTACGCTCCACCCTTGTGAAAATATGGATAATAAAATAAAATTTAGTAAGTAAATGTTTTATTCTTTGAAAGAATGGGGACGTCAAATGCTTACTTCGAAACAGCTTCAAGATATAAAGGATCTGCAGAATGTCTGCGAAACGTTTGAAGGCATAAATTTAAAATTAAACTGGGAAATGCTTAAAAAGAGAGAGAATGATCAAGATGATTTCCTTCTTTACAAGGATAATAAACTGATTGGATTTTTAGGTATTTATGGATTTGGAGATTCGTATGAAATATGCGGAATGATCCATCCGGATTCCCGCCGTCAGCACCGGTTTCAAGAACTCCTTCAAAAGGCTCTACACTCTTTAAAATCCCGTAGTGTCCACAAGCTCTTACTCAATGTTCCGGGCTCTTCTGCTTCTGGAAAAGGATTTATATCCCAAACAAAAGCAGCTTATGATTTCACGGAATACGAAATGAAGTGGAATAAGAAAGACCTCATCCCAAATACCGATACTGTCGTTTTAAGAGTGGCGGATGAACACGATATTGAAACAATCATTGACCTTGATGAAAAATGTTTCCAAATAGTCAGAAGCGATGCTCAAATGTACACCAAAAGATTATTCGCAGAATCCAGGTCAGGCAACCTCATGATCATGTACGGTGAAAAAACGATAGGAAAGATAAGAGTTCAAAGAATGGACAAAAAAAGCTCCATTTATGGTTTTGCCATCTTCCCTTCATTTCAGGGAAAGGGAATCGGGAGGAAAGCATTATCTCAAGTGGTGATGCAGGAATCGAAATGGACGGATGACATATATTTGGACGTAGCAGCCACCAATTCCAAGGCGCTGAAACTTTATGAATCCAGTGGTTTTCAAATCATCTATCGTCAGGATTATTTTCAATACCCTATCCAATAAATGAACAGTGGCATATTCGGCCACTGCTCCTTACTAATCATAAAATACATGCTCTATCTTCCAAGTCTCCTCAATCGTCAATACACCATGGGAATAGTATGGAAGCTTTCGTTTATCCGTGGGGGACCCGGGATTGAACAGAAGAATCCCTTTCATAAATCGGGAAAAGGGGATGTGGGAATGACCAAAGATGATCACATCCACATCTTCCCCTTCAAAAGCTTCCAAAGCCCTTTTTTCAGTGGTTTTACCCTTCCCGTCCCCATGTGTTATACCAATCTTCATGCCTTTTCTTTCTATGATCCTTCTTTTTGGGAGAAGAGATTGAAGTTCAGAATCATCGATATTTCCGACAACGGCAATCAATTCCCCGTATCCCATAAATTCTACATAAACATCATAAGTCCCAAAATCTCCTCCATGAATGATGAGGTCGCTCTCCATAAGATCTTTCTGAAGGATAGGAGGGAGCCCCCTCCCTTTGCTCGGCATATGAGTGTCAGATACAATGACGATTTTCATTTCATTCTCCTTTGACATTGGATTTTTCAATCAGCTTTTCCCGTTCTTTATCGATCGATTCCAATTCAATCCGGGTAAACAATGGTAATGTATTCTCTATCGTTAACTTCAAAGGGAGGTATGCATTCCCCCAAACCGGTTGTTGGGTCATGCCTAACTGTTCCCCGACCTTTGAAGCTGTGAAAGGTAGAAAGGGCTCAAGGATGCTTCTCAGATTACTGATGATATAGATGAATTCTTCGAGCACCTTTCTCCCATCTCCCCTATTTTCTTTCATTATTACCCATGGTTTCTTTTCATCAAAACGTTTATTCGACCACCGAATGAATTCAAATACTTCCTCGAGTCCCTGCCTTGTACTTCCTGCTTCAATCCATTTGCCTACAGAAGTGAATACCTCTTCCACTCTACGTTCTACTATCTCGTCTACACTAGTTACTATTAGGTTGTCACCGAACTCTTTCTTATAGAATTTCACTGTACGTTGAACAAGATTTCCGAGAGCGCCAAGAAGCTCACTGTTATGACTATAAATAAATTCCCTCCAAGAAAAGTCAGCATCCCTCTTTTCAGGTGCGTTGATCGTAAGAAAATAGCGAATGGTATCAGGATGGTAATCGGTTAAAAGATCCTTTAGCCAGACAGCCCAATTTTGGCTCGTCGATATTTTTCTTTTCTCCAATGTCAGATACTCGTTTGAAACGATGTGATCCGGTAATTTCATTTCTTCATTCATGCCCATAAGTATGGCTGGCCATATGATCGTATGAAAAGGAATATTATCTTTTCCATGCACATAATAAGAGACGGAATCTTTATCCCAATATTCGTTCCAATGATCGTTTGCTTCTCCAGCCCATTTCTTGGATGCACTCAAATATCCACACACTGCTTCTATCCAGACATAGATCATCTTGTCACGGAAGCCTTCGAGGGGAACCTCCACTCCATTTTCCAAATCTCTTGAAACCGGCCGATCCTTCAGTCCCTCTTCAAGATAGCGGCTTGTAAGCTGGACGGCATTTTCCCTCCACTTTCCTTTATGTTCATTTAGTAGCGTCTGTAAGGGTTGTTGAAACTTGGAGAGAGCAAAATATAAATGTGTGGTCGTTTTAAGAACCGGTTTATGCCCGCAAAGTTTACAGCTTTTATCTAATAAGTCTGTTGGATCCAATACAGTGGAGCATTGATCGCATTGATCTCCCCTCGCCTTCGAACCGCAGACCGGACAGGTTCCTTCCACGAATCGGTCCGGTAAGAATCGCTGATCGTGAACACAGTACACTTGCTCTATTTCCTTTTCATAAAGCCATCCATTTTCATACAGGAGGGTAAAGATCCTTTGTACCTCCTCATGATGCTGAGGCTGATCCGTTCTGGTATACTGATCATAGCTGAATCCCAGTGATTGAAAGCAGTGGATAAATTCTTCATGATATCGATCAGCTATATCTTCAACCGTCACTCCAACTTGTCTCGCCCGGATTCCAATCGGTGTACCATTACAGTCGCTTCCTGACACATAGAGAACCTTTTTCCCCTTCAACCTATAATAACGGGCAATGATATCCCCCGGCAGCAATGCTGCGATGTGCCCCAAATGCAGGGAGCCATTGGCGTATGGCCAAGCCCCACCTATGAAAACAGTCATATTGTTTCCTCCTCGATATAAATAAAAACCCCTCGTCCTGATAGATATCGAAAGACATCCAAGGACGAGGGGTTAAGCTCGTGGTACCACCTTAGTTTATAGCTTGCTCACGCAAGACTACCTCAACAAGTACGGGGAAGAAAAGCCCTTATACCGTGGCAATGATAACGGACGCCCACCCCCGTTCTACCCTACACCATATTGGTTCGAGTAGAATGCTCCGAGACCATTTTCCTAAGGAAGTACCCTTGCTTCTTTTCAGCTACCGAAGCTCTCTGATAAAGGGACCGACTAAGTACTCTTCTCATCAACGCACAAAGTAATTTGATTATATTATGCCACTATTCCAAAAAAATGCAACATAAATTCTTAGGTTTTATTCACAAGAAATAGTGGAATAGTGAAGGGACGAATCCCTTTTGAAGGAAAAGTGAATAGAGGTGATGTCCCGTTGTTTTCAATTCAAAAGCACTTCAAGCGTCCAAAAGGGTTCCTAGGCTGGTTTGTGGGAAAGGTGATGGAGTTTGATAATCGGAAGATAAATAACTGGTCCATTAAGCAACTGGCCATCCAAAACGGTGAACGCATTCTTGAAGTTGGATATGGTACAGGATACTGTATCCGGCGGATTTCCAAACTCTATCCGGGTTCCTTTGTAGATGGCGTCGATATTTCCGATACCATGAAAGAAACCGCCCAAAGCAAGAATGAAGAAGCCATAGAGAAAGGCAGGGTTCGCCTGTTTGTTCAGGATATCAGTCAATTCGAGTTAAATGATGTTCAGTACGATCGAATCCTTTCCGTCAATAACTACCCATTATGGAATGACCAGAAGCAGGCACTCATCCATTTATACAAGATGCTTAAAACGGATGGCACACTGCTCATTACCGTTCAGCCCCGGGGAGATGAAGAGCGGGACAGCAAAGCTCGAGTCTATGGAGCGGAGATTTCACAGGCTTTACAGAACACCGGTTTTAAAAATATTACTGTTTCCTATAAAGATGCGAATCCTTCACTGACTGTCTCCGTTAAAGGTGTAAAATAATTCATCCTGCCAAGTAAACAGCCGACCCTATAAGGATCGGCTGTAGATCTTTTACTCCTCGGTGTTGCTCTCGTCTGTATTACTTTCTTCATCCATGTTCTCTTCTGTTCCTGTGTCATCTTCTGTGTCGCTGCTGCATCCGGCTGCAAAAGTTACTACTGATAGTGCTGTCATTAACATTAATAACCACTTTTTCATACTTTTCATTTTAATAGCCTCCTGTTATGATGCTTTGTTCAACTACATCTCTATCATACTGATTTTTTAGAGTATTAGAAGACTATTTACCTTTATTTAACATTCATTTAGACTCTGTTCATCAACTTCTACATTTATTTACAAAATGGATGTTTTCACGCGTGAAAAATCCCCTTCGATGCCCCGATTAATTCCTTGATTTCATCAAATGAGCCTTGCTGAATAAGGTCTATGATCTTACTTCCAACCACTACCCCATCACAGTTTTCACTCATGCTGCGAACATGATCAGGGCTGGATATCCCGAATCCTGCCAGAACCGGAACCGGACTGTTGCTCTTAAGCTTGTTTAAATGAAGGGATATATCCTCTGCAAATCCCTCTCTTGTTCCTGTAATTCCATTAATCGTGACCGCATAGAGGAATCCTTCTGTTACAGAAGCCAATTCTTTCACTCTTTCCAAAGGACTGGTGAGTGTTGCCAACTGAATGATTGCAACTTCCTTATCTCGGGAAGATGCTTTAACCAATTCGTAATGCTCCAGCGGCAGATCGGGAATGATTACTCCGTCAACACCGGCGTTTTTACAATCCCCAAAGAAGCGTTCTACACCATATTTATATATTGGATTAATGTAGGTCATAAAAATCAGGGGGATCCCGATTTCTTCTCTTCGTTTCTTTAATACATCGAACACCTTTCGAAGTGTAGTGCCCTTCTCAAGCGCCCTTTTACCCGCTTCTTGGATCGTCGGTCCATCGGCGACTGGATCTGAGAATGGAATACCTACTTCAATGGCTGTCGCTCCAGCTTCTTCCAACTTCTTTAAAGTTAATATCAACGTTTCAATGCCACCGTCTCCCGCCATTACATAGGGAATGAACAGTTTATTACCCCGTTTCAATTCGGCTTGAAGGGTGTTTTCCAGAAATGTCTTACCCATGCTGACTACCTCCCAATAATTCTTTTACTTGTTCAACGTCTTTATCCCCTCTGCCTGATAAACAAATGACGATCGATTGGTCCTTTGTCATGTCTTCCGCTATTTTAACCGCATAGGCAACGGCATGGGAGCTTTCTAGAGCTGGAATGATCCCTTCGGTCTGAGATAATTGTTTAAATGCTTCGAGCGCTTCACTGTCGGAAATGGAAGTATAACGGACTCTGTCAATCTCCTTTAAATAGCTGTGCTCAGGTCCCACACCAGGATAGTCAAGACCAGCTGAAATGGAATGGGCTTCCTGTACTTGCCCTTCTTCATCCTGAAGGAGATACATCATGCTTCCATGGAGGATTCCGACGGATCCTTTCGTTAAAGTGGCTGCATGCTTTTCTGTTTCAACACCGCTTCCGGCTGCCTCGACACCGTATAAGTCGACTTCTTTGTCTTCAATAAACGGATGGAACATCCCAATGGCATTGCTTCCACCCCCGACACATGCCACAATGGCATTCGGGAGACATTCTTCTTTTTCAAAGAATTGTTTCTTTGTTTCTTTTCCAATAACACTCTGGAAGTCCCTGACCATCTTAGGAAATGGGTGTGGACCTAAAACGGACCCCATGATATAGTGGGTGTCCTCTACATTGGCAACCCAGTAACGCAGCGCTTCATTGACGGCATCCTTCAATGTGGCACTTCCCTGGGTGACACTGATTACCTTTGCTCCGAGCAACTCCATTCTGAATACGTTCAGCTTCTGCCTGCGGATATCTTCCGCTCCCATGAAAATGACACAATCAAGGTTCAATAGAGCACATACGGTGGCGGTTGCGACCCCATGTTGGCCTGCTCCTGTTTCCGCTACCACTTTTCTTTTTCCCATCCGTTCAGCAAGCAGGGCCTGACCAATGGTGTTGTTGATTTTATGTGCACCGGTGTGATTAAGATCTTCCCGCTTAAGATAGATTTTGGCTCCTCCTACCTGCCTGCTAAGGTTTTCTGCAAAGTAGAGAGGATTTTCCCTTCCTACATAATCCTTTAAGTAGCTCTGCAGCTTCTCTTGAAAATGTTCGTCATTGATTGCTTCATCGTAAGCGGCTTCAAGCTCCTGTACAGCTTTCATCAATGATTCAGGAACGAACCTCCCACCGAATTGACCGAACAGTCCTTTCTGATCTGGTTGCGCATATAACATTCTTCTTCCTCCGTTCACTATTTTCATTTTATTCAAGCACCGATTTTACTTCCTTGATGAATGACTCTATCTTTAAGCGATCCTTTTCCCCTTCGGTTTCAACCCCACTCGAGACATCCACCATATAGGGACGGACCTTGATGATGGCTTCCCTTACATTGTCCGGATTTAATCCTCCTGCAAGAATCAGATGCTGGGGAATATTGATTGAATGTGCATAATCCCAATTGAAGGTGGTGCCATTGCCTCCACGATGGGGTCCCTTTCCGCTATCCAACAAAATCATTTCACCAGGAAATCCCTCAATCCCGTCTATATCTTTTCTTTCCTTCACCGAAATCGCCTTGATAAAAGGAAGATTGAGAGTTTCACAGAATTCCACTGATTCATCTCCGTGCAGCTGCACATAATCGAGCTGAACGAGATGAAAGATTTCTTCCATTCTTTCTTTTGTTTCATTTACAAATACACCGATTTTCAATAGGTCTGGAGAAACGGCTTTGCTGATCTCGGCCGCTTTCTCCACATCGACTTTCCTTTTACTATCGGCAAACACGAACCCTATCGCATCAGCTCCCGCTTCTAATGCCCACTCGGCTTCTACCTGCCTCCTGATGCCGCAGACTTTGACTTTCGTCATTTCATCTCACCTTTTTCAACTTGGAGAACTGTGAGGGTAGCTGCTGGATCTTTACTCCTCATTAACGTTTCCCCGACGAGGATCCCTTGTGCCCCTGCGTCTTTCACTCTCCTTGAATCCGACTCATCCCTGATCCCACTTTCACTTACGAGGACGACTTCCCTGCCCTTCACCATCGATGCCAGAGATTCTGTAATGAGAAGATCCACTTCAAAGGTTTTCAGGTTACGATTATTTACTCCGATGATCGTAGCACCGAGTTCTAAAGCTTCTATCATTTCTTCCTCATTGTGAACTTCTACAAGAACCTCCAGTCCAAGATTTGTGGCATAACAATATAATTCTTTCATCCTGGTGAAATCCAGGGCCGCCACAATTAACAGAATCACGTTTGCCCCTGCATCCCTGGCACGATCGATCTGGATTTCATCAATGATAAAATCTTTACATAAAATCGGGATCGAGACGGCTCTTCGAACATTTGCAAGATCCTCCATTCTCCCTTTGAAAAATGGTGTATCCGTCAGAACAGAAATGGCGCATGCTCCAGCTTCTGCATAGATAGCGGCTTGTGACACGGGATCCACTTCAGTTCGAATATCTCCTTTAGATGGAGAAGCCCGTTTGATTTCTGCTATCACCTGAAGTGACGAAGCGGATTTTAGAGTTTCATATAATGAATGGTTGTGGGTGCCTTGATACTGAAAGGTAGTATATCCGAATTGTTTTAACTCCTTCACTTCTTCATTCTTCTTTTTAATGATGGTTTCTAAAATGGTTGCCATTCAAATCACCAACTTTCTTCGTTGTCGACTATAGTGTACAAGGGATGCGAGCGCTTCATTTGCCCGTCCGGTTTCTATACTTTCCCTAGCCAGTTTTACACCTTCTGCAAAGGTCGAAGCTTTACCATGGGCAACTAAAGCAATTCCTGCGTTGAATATGACCGTATCAGTATAGGCTCCTTCTTTTCCTTGTAAGACGTCCTGTAAGATACGGGCATTCTCCCTTGCATCTCCTCCTTTTATCTCTTCAAGGGTATAAGAAGGAAGCCCGACCTCGTCCCCGGATAGCGTAAATGAGCTGATTTCACCATCCTCCAAAAGGACAAGATGATTTACACCTGCAAGGGACGCTTCGTCCATGTAATCCGCCCCATTCAGAACGATTGCCCGCTTTCTTCCCAATTCATGTAAAACATTTGCCATCGTTTCAAGTTTATCTCTTCTATACACCCCGACAAGCTGTGTTTCCAATTGAACGGGATTCGTTAATGGACCAATCAGATTAAAGATGGTCGGGATTTTCAATTCTTTCCGGACCTTCATGATTTTCTTTAGCCCTGAATGGATATGGGGGGCATAGAGGAAGGCGATATTGGTTCCATTCAGAAGATTTTCCACTTCATCTTCCCCGAAGTCCAGGGATACGCCAAGATGTTCTAATACATCAGCACTGCCAGTTTTGCTCGATATGCTCCTGTTTCCGTGCTTTGCCACTTTGACGCCTGCTCCCGCTAATACGAATGCACTCGTCGTGCTGATGTTAAAACTCTGGGAACCATCTCCCCCTGTTCCACAATTATCCAGTACACCTTTCAACGTGCTTTTTACCGGCAGAGCCTTCTCTCGAAGCACTTCAACCAGGGCTGTCATTTCCTCCACCGTTTCTCCCTTCATCTTCAACAGCGTCAGGAAACATGCGATTTGACTCTCGGTCGTTTCCTCCCTTAATAATTCCTGAACAGCTCCTCTCATCTCATCTTTTTCTAATGAATGACCGTCAGATAGCTTTTGCAGATAGTTTTTCACGGTTATTCCCCTTTCTCATTTCGTCTATAAAATGCTGTATGATTTTCTTGCCCGTTTTCGTCCCGATCGATTCAGGGTGGAATTGAACCCCGTACAATGGATATTTCATATGCTTGATGGCCATGATCTCCCCGTCATCCATAGAATGGGCAACCTCTTCCAGGGGAGCTTTCAACGTCCCTTTCTTAATCACCAAAGAGTGATATCTCATGACTTCAAGTGGTTGAGGCAGATATTCGAATACTCCGCTGCCATTGTGTTTAATGAGGGAAGTCTTCCCGTGCATCACGTTATCGGCCAATTCAATAGTTGCCCCAAAGGCGGCGCCGATCGCTTGATGACCTAAGCATACCCCCATAATCGGCACACTAGAGTGAAGATTCTGGATAATGGATATGCAGATTCCCGCTTGTTCGGGCTTTCCCGGTCCCGGTGAAAGGATGATACCTGAAGGATTTAGTTTCTTGATTTCTTCAAGTGAAGTTGCGTCATTCCGCCTGACAACCACCCTCTCTCCAAGCTCTTCTATATATTGATACAGGTTATACGTAAATGAATCATAATTATCAATGAGTAAAATCATCCTGTTACCTCCAATAATGATTTTGCCTTATTCAGCGTTTCTTCATATTCGCTTTCAGGATCTGAATCATATACGATACCTGCACCCGCCTGAACATTGGCAATGCCATCTTTCAGGACCATTGTGCGGATGGCCAGGGCAAAGTCCAGATTCCCGTTGATCCCGATATATCCAACCGCTCCCGAGTACACTCCCCGCTTTGTCGATTCAAGTTCATTGATGATCTGCATTGCCCTGATTTTCGGTGCCCCGCTGACCGTCCCTGCCGGCAAACAGCTTGTTAATGCTTCTAAAGGGGTCACATCACCTTTCAATTCTCCTTTTACCTCTGAAACGATGTGCATCACATATTTATATCTTTCGATGGTTAAGTATTTGGATAAATGGATGGAGCCGACTGTACAAACCCTGCCTAAATCATTTCTGCCCAAGTCAACGAGCATTCGATGTTCGGCAATTTCCTTTTCATCTGACAAAAGTTCTTTCTCCAGCTCCAAATCTTCAGAACTTGTTGTCCCTCTTCGCCTTGTCCCTGCAATCGGATTTGTCGTTATTTCGTCACCCTGGACTTTCAATAGACTTTCCGGTGAAGCACCCAAAACGATGTAGTCTTCGAAATCAATAAAAAACATATAGGGTGATGGATTTGATTTTCTCAAGCTCCTATAAAATGAAAATGGTTCACCAGAAAATGGAGCCTGAAGTCTTTGCGAAAGTACCACTTGAAAGATCTCTCCTTCAATAATGGATTGCTTTGCCTTCTCCACCTTATTCATGAATTCCTCTTTCGACGTTTGAGCACGAAAGCTGAGGCGGTCAAGTTTTTCTTTATGTGTGTGTAAATACACACCGGTAAGTTCATTCTCAAGCTTCTTGATCTTATCCTCCAGTTCCTCTCCTTCCCCCCCGGTCCATTCATCCATCACGACGATAAATACTTTATGCTCTAGATGATCGAAGACGATGACCTTTTCATAGAACATAAGGTGGATGTCCGGCATTTCCATTTCATCAGATGGAGTCTTTCCGATATCCTCATACTGCCTGATCACATCGTAACCCAGGTACCCGATCCCTCCACCAGCAAAAGGAAATGGAATATCCTTTTGCTGGTGGGGGATAAGATGTTGAATGATCTTTATCGGATCCCCCGTCCGCTCTTCTACCTGATCTGAAGACGTTCGTTTGATCTGTACGTCATTTCCGTATGCCTTGCATTCTAAAAATGGATCGCTTCCTACAAATGAATATCGTCCGGATTGTTCATGTTTGAGGGAACTCTCCAATAAAAACTTTTTCTTGCCCTCAAGGGATTGAAAGAGTGAGATAGGTGTATACATATCACCATTCAATTCTTTCACCATATAATTCAATTCCTGCTGTTTCATTATCTTTTTGCCTCCAATTCTCCACCATAAAATCCCATAAAAAAAGTCCCCTATGAACAGAAAAATCTGTTCATAGAGGACGATGCTGACCGCGGTGCCACCTCTATTGGGATATAGATCTATATCCCCTCTTGTTTCAAGTACGGGGTATATCACCCGATACTCTATCCTATTAACGGTGGAAATCCGTATGATCCTACTTCATTCAGATCATCTCTCATAAGTCCATTCCAGACAAGCTATCATGCTAAGGTCTCACTATCCTTAACTCCCTGTTAGGCATCACTTGAATGTACTCCTCTTATTCAACGATTTATCACTATGTAATTATAAAAAAAGGGCATCCCTATCCTAATCTTTTTCGAAAAAAAGAAAGGACGGGATACCCGTGGTGCCACCTTTGTTGACTGCCTCGGCAGTCCACTCAATCGTATCGAAGCACAATGCTTTTAATACGCGTCTTTTGTAACGATAAGACATTCGCCAAAGCCTACTCCTAACGTTTCGGTTTGGAAGCTCGGAAGTCCATTCCCTATGACCGTTCACACTGGTTCACACCAACCACCAGCTCTCTGCAGTGTCGATTATAGGTACTCCTCTTCGTCAAAGCCAATCGCTCATTTAATTAATTGTTTATTATACTAATCTCTTTTTATCACGATGTCAACTATTTCTCAAATAAATTATATTCAACATTTTGGTTAATGGTTCACACTATGGAAATCATCATCGAATCGCAAACCGGCCGATATCCGATTTCTATATAGATCTTGTTGGACGTGGGATTATCCAGGTCCGTATACAGGGAACAGAAAGAATGATCCTTCAATAAAAGGCGGCTGAGTTCGGCTACAACAGAAGATGCATATCCTTTTTTCCTGAATTCTTTAGGGGTATAAACAAAATTGACAGTAATTCCATTTTCCGTTCTTCTTGCCCCCCTTGCCATGGAAACAGGCTGGCCGTCCACTTCCCAAAAGAAAACATATGCTTCCTTCTCAATCATGTCTTTCGCCCTTTTCAGCGATTCGTCTCCTGACATAGATACCACTTCTGTATCGGCGACAAATTCACTGATCCATTTGGCCAACAACCTCTCCTGACCAGAGCATACGGGAACCATTTGTCCCTCGCTAAGCGGGATATCTTTCACCTTATTCAATTGATACACACGCTGGTTCATGCGGATACTGGTACTCGCTCCCGTAACGTGACTCCACTCCCGAGTCAATTGAAGCGCCGTTTCCTTTTCGGCAACAAAACCTGGAATCGATAGATGAACATCCTCACAGAAGTCTTTGAGTAGTATTGTAATTCCTTTAATCTCTTCTTTTTCTACTTTCAGAGTACTGACAAGGTAATGGGGTGGCGTCATGATGAATGATCCCACCACCAAGCCGGATTCATCTTCCACTAAAAGAAGCAGTGGGTCTTTATATTTGTCACTCGTTTTCATCGTATTCAATAAGCCCAATGGCAGGTTATTCGCCGCCTCATCCTCCATTAACAGGGAATGTACCTTATCGTAGAAGGCAATTGGATCCTTGAACTGTGTCAGCTTATACATATTATCACCCCAACACAACATTCGACATGTTCTATGATAATTCCTGCTTTATTCAGGAAGCTTTTTCCCGGTAATGGAGTGAAAGACATGGTAACCACTGACAGATACTCCGATGGTCCCTGCACCAGGAAACACGGAATCACCACAAACCCAGATGTTCTTAAGTGGCGTCCTGTGGGAAAGGCTCTTGAAGAGGGCATACTCATTGGTTTGGGGGAATCCACCAACAATTCCCCCGGGTCGACCTGTGAATCGTTCCCACGCCTTAGGCGCACCTGGGTAGAGTTCTACAATGCCTTTTCTGATAGAAGGTATGACCGCCTCTATTGAATCCAGCATCTTCTCTTGAAGCTGCTCCTTATAGCAATCATACTTCTCTTTCGTATTCCAATTGTTTAAACTCGTATGTGTGGAAACGGTCAAGGTCCTGAATCCTTCTGGGGCACGATTCCGATCTTCCGGATGCGACCATGACAAAAATAGATGGTCCCCTTCCGTCATATTCCCATTTTGAATAGTACAAACTTGTGAAAACAATGGAAGATCATCCGGCAGCACTTCTTCTTTCAGTAATATGTAAAGTGACATCGTCCCCCACACCGCTTCGAGATCTTTTCCTTTCAGATAGTTTTTCAATTTTGCACCATATTTTGAAGGAAACAGACTTTCAAGGGCTTGCACCGGTACGTTGCATATGACGTGTTTTGCCCTGTATTCATTGCCTCTATGATCACTTACTACCCACTGTTGATCTTGATCATCGCGGTCAATATCGACCACCTTCCTCCCCAAAGAAGCGTTGACACCGACAGATTCTGCTGCGTTGACAAGCTTATGGGCAATCTGGTAAAGCCCGCCTTCGAGGTAAAAGGCACCTTCATGATAGATATCCAGGGCCAGGCATCCCAACAACAATGAACAATGATCGCTCCCCACCTGCATACTGTCAATCAGCTGCCCATCAATAAAGTGTTTAAAGGAAGAATGATCATGTAGATTGTATTTCTTCAGTAAGTGAGACATCGATTCTTTAAAAAATGGAAGAAGGGTCAATGATCTTGGACGCAGACTTACAACGAGTTCCAACCATTCTCTCATTGTTTGAGGCGGTAAAGCCGGAAGCGCACCCATTAATTTCCGTATTTCCTTTGCAATCCTGTACACTTCCCTGAAAAAATGGCTGATTTGATTTGCTATTTCTGGGAATGCTTTCTTTAATTCATTCACATGAATTTCCCGGTTCCGATGAAAAGTCAGGGTATGATCAGGAAGATGGACTTCCATCACCCTCTCAAGCAGCAAATGAGGCGGGAATTCAATTCCCAGGTATGTAAAGATACGCTGATGAATACCCCCTTTTTCAAATCCCATGCCAAGGGTCGCCCCGACAGGAAACAGTGCTTTCCCCCGTTGGAACTTACCTGCACATCCTCCCCATTCCCGGGAGGCTTCAAGTAGTTGTACATGATAACCTGCACTTCCAAGGAGGGCTGCAGCGGTCAGCCCCCCAATCCCTCCTCCGACAACGACAACCGTGTTTTCCATCCTTCTTCACCCAATCCGTCATTTGTTACTATCCAATGTACTCTTTTGTCGTTGTAAACACAAAAACGGATGGGTCGGTTAAACCCATCCGTTTTTATGTTTCGATTGAGTGGCCAGAGATACCGATACGTACATGAAGAAGGAGATGATAATCGGAAAGATGACCGTATGCATATCCAGATAGTTCGGGGCAAAGCTATGGAATGAAACATATGCCAAAAGCCCGGAAATCATGGAAGAAAGCGCTCCCGGACCATTTCCCTTTTTCCAGTACAGGCCTAAAACAATTGGCCAGATGAACACCGCTTCAAGCCCCCCAAACGAAAACAAATTGAGCCAAATGATCAATTCAGGCGGACTTAATGCCATAAGAAAAACCAGAATCCCTGTTACACTCGTCACCCAGAAGCTAATTTTCTTAATCTTTTTCTCTTCTGCATCCCTATTGATGAAATTCATATATACATCTTTTACGATCGCTGACGATACAATCAATAGCAAAGAATCCACCGTCGACATGATCGCTGCCATTGGGGCTGCCAGTACAATCCCCGCAAGCCATGGTGGAAGCACTTCAAGCGCAAGTAGTGGCATGACTTTGTCCGCCACTTCAATTCCCGGCACGACCGCTCTTGCAAGTACACCGATGAGATGCATGCCAAGCATGATCGAACCAACGACAATCGTACCGATGATCAAAGCCCTGTGCAGGGAACGTGAATTTTTATAACTCATGGCCCTTACAGCTACTTGAGGAAGTCCAACGACACCCACTCCCACTAAAATCCAGAAGGAGGAAATATACCTGGCACTCAGTTCACCGTTCGGTCCATGAGGACTTAATAAATTTGGGTTTTCAGCCTGCAATTCAAGCATGATCTTTTCCATGCCCCCACCTGCCACGATGGTAGCAACGAGCAGGATGATGGTCCCTCCTAGCATGACAACTCCCTGGATTGCGTCAGTGATGGCAACTGCACGGAAACCGCCTATTATGACATACACAAGCACAGAAACAGCAAAAAGGAAAAGTGCCGCTTCATAGCTCAATCCCGTCAACGATTCAATAAGCCGTGCGCCCCCTACCCACTGGGCAATCATGGCTGAAAATAGAAATATGATGATACTGATTGCAGACAGGATCGTAATCTTATTACTCCCATACCGCCCCTGTAAATAATCGATTAATGTAACGGCTTTATACTTTCGTGACATGATGGCAAACTTTTTCCCCAGAATGAGGAGGACAAAGTATCCAGTCACCACCTGACTCATGGCAAGAAGCACCCATGATAAACCATATGTATATGCAGCGCCCGGACCACCGATGAAGCTAGAGGCACTTCCGTATGTGGCGATCATCGTCATCGCAAGGATGAATCCTCCGAGTTCACGGCTCCCAAGGAAATACTCCTGTACAAATGATTCTGATTTACTAACATTTCTTGCTGTATAGATTCCTACTATGAAAATCAAAATTAGAAAGGCAAATAAAGGTATCAAAGCCATACTATTCATGATCATCATCCTCCTCGTCAAAAGGAATATCAGTCAGAAGGAATTTAACGACAACGATCACCAATATGACCATAAGGAGAAATCCCATGATGCAGCTATAGAAGAACCATGCAGGCATACCAAGGATCCAATCGTAATCTGAAACAGGCTGCTCCCCGATCCCGAAAGCAAAGCCATACCACCATAAAAAATTTATAAGAACGAGTGCAATACCAATCAATGCTTCGTGGTTGGCAATCCGAAACCGTTTATCGTCTTTATCGTTCACTTCCCTTTTTCCCTCCTTTAAATAAACATCCTCTAACAATTTACGACAGGATTATAGGAAATGCAAGAAAAAGACAGGCCTGAAGCAACTGCTTCAGGCCTGTCTTTACGAACTAATAAAAGGGGGGTTTTCATGAACCATTCTCTCTAGTATGAAAGAGGGGGAACTCTTTTGTTCAATGAGAATGATTTTCAATATCATTGTAATGTCTGTATTATTAAAAGTCAACAAAAAAGAATGAATGTTTATAGGAAAATTCTGGTGAATTGCAAAAAGAATTGTGGTAAAATTCTAAATTGTACTCACTCTTAAAGAGATAGAAAAGGGGGAATCATTGTGAGAACAAAATTAAAAGCTTTTGGAATACCAATCGTCTTAGTTCTACTATGCATAGGAGCGCTTTTCTTCCATCAGCTGCAGAATGTCAAACAACAGCCGGATCCCGATTGGAGCAGGTCCATTCCATTGGACTACAGTTCCGAAGTGCGTCCGCTTACTTTTTTTGGTGAAGAAGGACTATTCCTTGCAAGCAACGGGGAGGTCGTTCAATATTCTTTCGATGAGAGTATGAACCCTAAGAAAGAAAGCACCCTTCACACCAGTGTAACCCGTGGTAAGCCGTTCTGGACAGACGGCCAAAAGGTTATACAAGTAAAAGGGGAAGAGTTAACTTCCATTGAGAACGGTAAAGCAAGAACCATTGATGAAGAAGTGACAGGAATCAGCACGTCACCTAATTCCATTCTTTACTGGAAGGGTGAGGTCCTTTATTCTCTTTCTCCTAAAGATCTAGCTACCAAGGAAGTTTTCAGGTTCAAAGGTGAGGTAAAGGATGCGTTTATTAATAATGGCGGAAGTGCCATCATACAGATCATGAAGGATGATACACACTCTCTCCTTTACTTCATGAACGAAGGATTACAATTGGTGAAGAGTCCCTTCTCCTTAGTCAATTCAGCAACGAACCAACATATGACTGGCCTGTCTTTTTCAACGGCAGATGATCAATTAATCGTTTTATACAATGAAGAGATGAGGTCTCAAGGAACTCTTTCCTATAAGATCTTTAAATTGAAAACACCGATTGAGGAAATTGGAACTTCGATGATCAAGCCTTCAAAACTGGAATTCACGAACGAACAATCAGGATTTAAGTTGCAAAGCCCGAGATCGGTACAGTTCGCTTCCATTGATGAAAAGCCATCCATCCTCTTTACATCCGAGAGTCATAGGGTCGGAGGGCAGAATGCCATCAGCCTATATGTAGCTCCATTCAACGATTCTACTGAAATTGTGGCTTCGCCAGTCAGTACAACCAAGCATTTTACCTATTCACCCATCCAACTGTCAGACGAGAGTATCTCATGGCTGGACTATGACGGTGATTATTACGAGTTATTCGGTGCATCAAAAAATGAACAAGCGATAGCCAAGAGTACGGAGTGGTCAAAACGAAGTGTCAAAGAAGCGATAAATAATGCTGTACTTATGCTATTCAGCAGCTTGATCACCGTTTTGGTTTCGTTTTATTGGGTTCTTCCTTCCCTTTTTGTACTGATTCTTCTTTATATGTTCAAACCGAATATTTTTGAAAAGGAAGAAATCAATTGGGTGGAATATGCTTCCATCATCCTTTTCATTCTCATGCCTTTGACGTTCATCAGTAAAGCCATGGGGGATTATTTCTATTTTTCTGCTCCGGCTTACCTCACCTTCTCTGGAAGTGAGTACGTTCTGTTATTGGTCATAAGCGTCCTCACTGCGCTGCTTTGGAAGGTGGGGAGAGACCCTGATTGGGGGACATTCGGAGGTGTCTTTTACTTTATGGGGATTTATATTCTCCTTTATGTAACCTCCATCGGACCATATATTTTTAATTTGTTTTAATAGTAAAACGCTCAGGTATAGGAATCCTGAGCGTTTTTACGTTCTATTCTTCTTCTCTCCAATGTTTCCGTTTGTAGAAGTACATATAGATCGTGATGCATAAAGTCAACCATGCACCCCCGGCAGTGAATCCTCCAAGTATATCGCTCGGGTAATGGACTCCAAGATACACCCTGCTCAGTCCTATTAATAAGACGAGGATCGCCACGACGATCACACTTACCCATTTGTATCGTTTACGATCAAAGGCACGGAACAGAATGAATGCAAGTGAGCCATAGAAGATAAATGAGCTCATGGAATGCCCACTTGGAAAGCTGTATCCTCCCTGTTGGATCAACGCCTCGATATCAGGTCGATCCCGTTTGAATATCCACTTTAATAACCCATTGAATCCGGCCCCTGTAACAATCGTAATCGCTACGAACAAAGCAAGTGGATACTTTTTTTGAAACAAAAGGATGAGTACCACACATATGGTAAAAACCGTGATACCCTTTATTCCGCCTAAAAAGGTGATGGACGTCATGATCTCCGTTAATTTATTTGAAATCGTCCCCCTGACGATCTCAAATACTACATCATCAAATTGGGCGATTTCATTTTCCTTCCATTCTTCCACGATGGATACGAATCCCCACGTGAATATGATAAGACATAACAGGGATACAGCGACAAAGACGGTTTGTTCAATTCGTTTCTCCTTCAAAGCTTCTCCCTCTCTCTAATACTCGACTCCTTATCTACTGAGCTTTTTTCTTTGAAGTCGTTTTCTTTTTCGTTGTTTTCTTTTCCTTTTTTGGCTTGGACGAATCAATGGACGCTTGGAGCGCCGCCATTAAATCCGTCACATTTTCTTTTGGTTCTTTTTCTTTGGATGTGACCATTTTTTCCCCTGTTTGTTTGGATTCAATCAATAGACTCAATCGTTCTCGATACTTGTCCTTATAATTCCCAGGCTCAAATTCAGTCGTCAATTGATCGATGAGCATTGTGGCAGTCTGAAGCTCTTTATCGGTAATTTCATCTTTCTCAGGAACGTTCGGTACATCACCGGTCCCTCTTACCTCATCAGGATAATGTATGGTTTCCATGACGAGAGTCTGTTCATATACCCGAACAATTGAAAGCTGCTCCTTCGATCTCATGGTGATTTTGGCAATCCCTACTTTACCTGATTCCTGTAACGCCTTTCTTAACAGGGAATATGCTTTCTTCCCGCCATCATTGGGAGAAACGAAATAACTTCTATCAAAGAATATCGGATCGATTTCCTCTATTTTAATAAAGTCGACAATTTCAACAGCTTTATCACCGCTCGCTTCTTTCAGCTCTTTCAATTCCTCATCTTCCAGTACGACAAATTTACCTTTCGTCACCTCAAAGCCTTTCACTATATCGGTTTGATCCAACTCCTTTTCACACGCAGGACAAACTTTCTCATACTTGATCGGTGTATGACATTCTTTATGAAGTGATCTCAGCTTGATATCCCGGTCTTCTGTAGCGGCATGAAGTTTTATGGGGATGTTCACCAGCCCAAAGCTGATGGAACCCTTCCAAATGGTATGCATATCTTTCAATACCCTCCTTTATATAAACTAATCCCTTATTCATATCATTTAGTTACCTAACTCTCTTCATCCCCCTAAACATCTGGAAATAAATCACTACAAATAAGGACACACTACTACTAAAAATCAAGGTGACAAATATGAAACCGATGCTCCCTACTTTACGTCCTGATTTACCAGCGGAAGGAACGTGGCATTACGAAGTGAAATATGATGGATTTCGAGGGATTCTTTCCATACTCTCCCATGATGAGATCACTCTTGAAAGTCGGAATGGAAAAGATCTTCTTCACCATTTCCCTGAAATCAAAGAACAAGTCCAATCATTACTGAACAATAAGAATTTTCCCGCTCCCCTTATTCTGGATGGTGAGATCGTGTTATTACGCTCTTCCTTCAGTACCGAATTCCATGAACTTCAAGTGAGGGGCAGGATGAGAAATACTCAGAAAATACATCGCGAAGCTACCAGGAGACCTGTTACATTTCTAGCATTTGATTTGCTTCAGTTTAGACAGGATTCCTACATTAATGAGCCATACCTAAAGAGAAAAGAGAAACTGAGAGAAGTGTTTGTACAACTGAAATTACCTTTGGAACCCTCTCCTTCTCAGCTTTCCTCCATACAGATGGTCCCTTATTTCAGAGACCTGAGTGAGATCTGGGAACGTGTAGAAAAGGAAGAAGGGGAAGGGGTTATCGCCAAAAGGAAAGACAGTAAATGGGAATCAGGAAAACGAAGCACGAATTGGATCAAAAGTAAAAATTGGAAGAGGTGTCAATGTTTTATCACTGCACTGGACGAGGATAATGATTATTTTCATATTGGTGTATTCCATGACCAACATATCGTGTCGATTGGATTATTTCACTTTGGTCTCTCACCTGAAGAGAAAAGGATCGTAAAAGCAAGCATTAAACAAAATTATACAGAGAAGAGACACTCCCTGATGTATATAGATCCGGCCATAACCGTGGAAATCTCCTATTTGAACTATCATGAAGGACAACTCCGGGAACCACATTTTAAGCGGTTCCTATTTTCCACTGCACCGGAAGATTGCACATTCGAACAATTTAAGAAAGACGAAGCCTCACTTCCCCGTGAAGTGGATATCACCCACCCTGAGAAGGAATTGTTTCGGGAAGTTCAAATGACAAAGCTGGATTACATCCGGTTTCTTCGAAAGGTATCACTGATGATTTTACCATTTATGAGGGATCGCCCTTTGACCTGCATTCGGTTTCCACATGGTATCTTTGGTGAATCCTTTTACCAAAAAAACACTCCCGACTATTCCCCTGAGTTTGTCGAAACATATGAAGAGGATGGAATTCACTACACCCTATGCAATAATCTTGAAACGTTGATATGGCTTGGAAATCAACTGGCACTTGAATTTCACATTCCATTTAAAAAAGCGAATGAGAACACTGTCAGTGAAATAGTATTTGATTTAGATCCTCCAACGAGAGACCATTTTCAACTTGCGGTCAAAGCAGCAAAAATCATGAAGGAATTATTCGACGGATTGAACTTGCATAGTTTTGTGAAAACGTCTGGCAACAAGGGGCTTCAAGTCTATATCCCCCTTCCTGCCGGCTACACATGGGAAGACACCGGTCTATTCACTGAATTCATTGCCCACTATCTGGTGACCAATTACCCCGATGATTTCACGATTGAACGTTTAAAGAAGAATCGGAAAGGCAGACTGTATGTTGACTATATTCAGCACGGGGAAGGCAAAACCATCATTGCACCCTACTCATTAAGGGGAAACGAAAAGGCCTTAGTCGCCACTCCCCTATGGTGGGATGAAGTAAACGGGGATCTTCACCCTGAACATTTTACGATGGATGTGGTTTTGAGGAGAATACAACAGAAGGGATGCCCGTTTAATCGGTTCGAGACGGTAAAAACAGACCAGCCATTTCAGAAGGTGATCGACTTCTTGAAGAACAGGGCCAAACATTAAGAAAGAGGGTGCCCCTATCTAATATGGGGAACCCTCTTTACTATTTTGGAAAGTCATGCACTCATGAACACTTTGCTTTCAACGATGGATTTAGCATGATTTTGAAGAAGTTCATAAGTTGCTTCTTCCGTAAATGCCTGTCTGGACACTTCATGAAAATCCTCGGGATGTGAAATCGACAATTCAATTTGAGATTGATACAGATACGTTGCATTCCCGATTAACTCCATATTGTATTGTCCTTCACCCAATTGGTTCACAATAACACGGACTTTCCCTCCGTTATTGTATACTTCGATCTCTTTACCGAACTCATTCTGTTCCAGCAGGCACGTCACCAGACTCGAAGCAGACATTGCTGTTCCACATGCGTTTGTAAAGCCAACGCCTCTTTCAAACGTCCGCACATAGATGGAACCTTTTTCCAACGGGTGAACAAAGCTCACATTGACCCCATCAGGGAAAAGGTTGTTTGGTCCATTCACCGTCTCAGAAATGTTCTTCTGCTCATTCGAGAGAATATGCTCTGTGCCAACAACACTGATTAAATGAGGATTCGGCACTGCCAGGGCAGAGAATGTCAAGCGATCTGATATCTCTGGAATGCTCTCATTTAACAATGTTTCACGATCCATATTCATCGGCAGTTGATTTAATCCAAAAAGGACAGGAGAAATTTCCACATTATACGTCGGGATGTTTTCAAATATGGACTCCTGTGATGACACCCGGAGATTGGCTTTCATCGTTTGGATAATAATGGATTCCTTGTCCAGGAGTTCGCATACATAGCGTCCCACACACCGCAGGCCATTGCCGCACATCGATGCCTCGGAACCATCTGCATTAAAGACCCGCATTCTGGCATCGCAATTCTCGCTTGCTAATACAAATAGGATGCCATCAGCCCCAAGAGACGATCGGCGATCACATAATGCAAGGGCAAGGTTTTGTCTTGCTTCATCGGTAAAGTCATAGCCATTCGTCATTTCATCAATAAGTAGAAAGTCATTCCCAGATCCATGACATTTAATTAGATTCAAGTCCATCGTGAATCCCTCCACGGTAATTTACTAGTAAACTATTCATAATAGTCTTAGCTTGCCACAAACAAGCTCATTTCGCAATCATCTTCCTCTTAATTTGATAAAAGAAATAAACATGGACGATTATCAGTTGATTTCCCAACTTTCTTTCGAGACAATGAATATGGTGATGTTTATGAAAGAAGATTACCATTTTCGCTTTCAGGTCCGAGAGGTAGTTGAAGCCTTGGATGAATACCAATCCAGGGATGTGACCGTTTTAGCACGGATACGGAATGACAAAAAAGACCTCATCCATGAAGGTCTCTTTAGAGTACGCTTTAATAGCATCGGGGTTTACCCATCCCCCGCCGATGTAGCGGGGCAAATATCTTCCAGGCATCTGCAGCGCGTTCTTCTGGTTGAGCTGAAGCGATATATCAAACCTCAGAGGAAATATTTGTCTCCAGGGAAGTATAAACCCGTATGGTAAGCTATCTCAACTCCGATAATTCATGTGTCAGGAGCTCTTCCGTCCATTTGCAGGAGTGATGATAGCTTTCCATCACTACCCTCTTGTCTAACTTCAATTCTTCCATAATGGTTTCGGTCCCTGCCCAGTCCGCCTTCTCTATATAGACGACGAGTTCGAGTATCTCTTTTAGATCATTCCGGGAACCGGTTAAAGCATCACAGATATCATCGTTCAAAGGAAGATCCTTTAGAATTTGATCGATTGGCATGGATAAGATGGTTTCCATTAAAGAAAACATCCCCGTCAGGAAATAACTCGATTTCAAGGGTGCACGATCATGTTTTTCTGCCACTAATTCACACATTTTAGCCCTCGTCAAACATAAGGTGATGACCTCATTTTCCAGCTGCTCTTTTTTACGCGCCTGTTCCCTGACTGCCAATACATAGATCCAGCGTTTGATTTCAACAAGTCCTAGCAAGACAATGGCCTGACGAATCGAGTGGATCTTATGTTTCGGTCGATAGGCAGGAGAGTTGATCAGTTTCAACAGTTTATACGATAGTGAAAGGTCCTGCTCAATCAACTGACTGATCCTGTCAATGCTCGGTTCAGACATTTCAAGGCTCTGAATGATCGAGTAATAAGAATGAAAATAAGTTGGTACATCATGAGTGGCAATGATCTTCGGCTTACTGAAGAAATAACCCTGAAAGTAATGATATCCCTTCCTCATCGCTTCTTCGTAATGGTTCATGGTTTCCACTTTTTCAGCAAGAAGCTTATAATGAAGTAAATGGGAGAGTACCTCGATACTTCCCCTTTCGTACTCCGTTGTATTCATGAAGTCCACCTTCACATAATCTGCGAGTTTCATCAATTCCCTGCAAAAAGGGTTGAATTCATTAAATATGAAATCATCTAATGCAATCATATAGCCTAAGTCTTTTAACTGCTGACAAACCAACACCACTTCGGCACTCGGAACTACACTCTCAAGAATCTCAACGACGACCTCCCTCGGGTTAAAGTAAGTCGGAACTCTCAATTTAAGAAGATTTTCTGTAAAATTAATAAAGCAGGGCTTACCGGCTGATAAGCTTTCAAGCCCGATATTCAAATAACTGTTTATGATGACATCCGCGGTTGCCTGATCCCCGTCGATATCAGGAAATATATTCAATTCATTGTTTCTGTAAAGAAGTTCATAGGCGACCGTTTCTTGATTACGATCAAAAATGGGCTGCCTGGCTACAAATACTTCCATCAAGATCACCCCTGCTTTACTCCTGATCAACATATCATATCAATAGTCAAAAAGATTCATATTTCCCTACAATAGTAACAAGAAACGTGCGGAAAGTCCATGTAATTTGACAATAGTTGTAAAAATATGCGGGTGAGGAGGCTCGCCCGAACGTCCGTGGAAAGCAGGTCAGTTCCCTTCACCCTCCTGCACCATACTTAAATGACAGAGCATCGTAAATCTTAGTTTGTATGCGAATAGCAACAATCTTTGCGAAAACAGTCAAACAAAAAAAGCCCATCAACATGATCTGCATCATGTTGATGGGCAACTCCACTTGAATCCTTATCCGCTTCAATGAATTGAATGTACAAAGAAATTCATAAGAAACAGTGCAGCAATGATATATAAAGGAATGGATACTTCCCGTGCCTTACCTGTAGCCATTTTCAACACCGGATATAGAATAAAGCCGATGGCGATACCGTCCGCAATACTGTACGTGAACGGAATCATCGCAATAATGAAAATAGCAGGAAACGCCTCTGTCAGGTCACGAAGATCCATATGTCGGATATTTTGGATCATCAAGCCTCCGATGATGATAAGGATCGGAGCGATGGCATGATCCGGTATCCACTTTAAATACGGGATGAACATCACAGAGCCTAAAAATAATACTCCCGTTGTCAAACTCGTCAATCCCGTACGGCCTCCAGCCGTCATGGCTGCAGCGCTTTCCACCGTTGAGACTGTTGGACTCGTCCCGAAGAACCCCGAGGTAAATGCAGAAAATGCATTAGCTTGAAATGCTTTGGGATATTTATGAGGTTGACCGATCATATCCGTATGCCCGTGAATGAGACCGATGTTTTCAAATACCAATACCATCGTCACTGAGAAAACCGCAATCCAGAACGGGATTTCCATTATGGCACTGAACGATATCTGGCCGAAAACTTGGCTGTATTCACTCAAATGAAATGAGTTCGATTGTATGGACGGCTCGATTCCAAAGATGAATCCAAGTAATGTACCAAAGGCAATACTCCATAAAAATTGCCCTTTTACATTGCGGATGAAAAGAAAAATCGTCACCAGAAATGTCAGCACGGTCGCCAACACCTTCAATTCCCCAAAGTCACCAATCATGATAATGGCACTGTCCCCTCTTTGGATGAGACCACCCTTTTCAAGACCGATAAACATCAAAAACATCCCTAAACCAACTGTAATGGCTTCTTTTAATGTTTGGGGAATGGCTTCCGATAATACTTTTGAAAGCTTGGTAAACGCAATGATCATAAAGAGTATTCCTGAAATAACGATAACCGCTAAAGCTTCCTGCCATGAAAGGCCAGAAGATTTTACGAGCGTAAATGTAAACATTGCATTAATCCCCATGCCTGGAACCAGAAGGATCGGTGCATTCGCCCAAAAGGCCATCACCAAACACCCTACGAAGGAAGCAAGTATCGTTGCCATGACCGCTCCTTCAAATGGAATTCCAGCTTCTGAAAGAATTAAAGCATTCACAGCGATGATATAGACGATTGTAAAATAACCAATCGCACCAGCCATCATCTCCTGTTTCATCGTGGTACCGTGATCCTTTAACTGAAAAATACCTCCACGTGCTTTCATATAATAATCTTCCTATAAAACTGCCCTCTCCCTACCCGCTCCTCCCGATATTAGGGGAGCCACAAAATACTATTTTAGCAAAAGGTCTGACGTTTGCCAATATGTATTTTTGTGGGTAAATGCATGTTTATCTTTAATTTTTAACAATACATGAAGTGTGGGTGTTCATATCTAGCTGGAATCCAGCTGGATATGTTTTTACTCCATTAAGGGGAATCCGGCCGAAACTGGAAAGAATTAAGCGACTTTTAGTAGAAATCGAGCCTGTTTCGTGAAGAAACCAGCCGAATTACCTGTTAATCCAGCCGTTCCCGAGTATAATTCAGCCAATTAACAAATTATCCCACGATCTCCACTCACTGAAACACTTCCAACTTTTCTGACAAAACCAAAACACCACCGACAGGTCCGTCCCTCAAAAAAAGCCTCCCATAAAGGAGGCTCATTAATGAAGTCTTATTTGTCTATTTCACGGATGAGGTTTGCCATTTCGATTGCTGATACTGCAGCTTCCCAACCTTTGTTCCCTGCTTTAGTGCCGGCTCTTTCAATGGCCTGCTCAATTGTGTCTGTCGTTAAAACACCGAATATGACTGGAACATCTTCCTGCAGGCTTAGGTTTGCCACTCCTTTTGCTACTTCACCGCTTACATATTCAAAATGCGCGGTGGCTCCGCGGATGACGGTCCCAAGTGTAATGACAGCGTCATATTTTCCTGACCGTGCAAGCTTCTTGGCGATCATAGGTATTTCAAATGCACCGGGAACCCATGTGACAGAGACATTGTCTTCTTCCACTCCATGTCGCTTTAACGCGTCTTCCGCCCCGCCTAAAAGTTTCGAAGTAATGAATTCGTTGAATCGTGAGACGACAATCGCAACTCTTAATCCTGACCCTACTAAATTACCTTCATAAATGGTTTTCATTTTATTATCCTCCTAAAATTTAAGTAAGTGACCCAACTTAGCGTGCTTTGTTTTTAAATACTTTTCGTTTTCGAATTTCGCCGGCATTTGAATCGGTACACGGTCCACGATTTCCAGGCCATATCCGTTGATCCCGGCAATTTTTCGCGGATTATTGGTCAATAGGCGCATCTTTGTTAATCCTAAATCCCTTAAAATCTGTGCCCCGATTCCATATTCCCTCAAATCATCGCCAAAGCCCAGTTTTTCATTGGCTTCGACGGTATCGTAGCCTTCTTCCTGGAGCTTATAAGCCTTTAATTTATTGATCAAACCAATTCCCCGGCCCTCTTGCCTCATGTATAGGAGTACTCCTTTACCCTCTTCCTCAATTTGTGTGAGAGCTGTGGCTAGCTGGGGACCGCAATCACATCGATTGGAGCCGAATACATCACCTGTCAGGCATTCCGAGTGAACGCGAACGAGCACCTCTTCGTCCTCAGTCCATTCACCCTTTACAAGAGCGATATGCTCTTTCCCGGTAATGTTTTCTGTATAAGCGACTGCTTTAAAGTTTCCGAATTCGGTTGGAAGTTCAATCTCCACTTCCCTTGTCACAAGTTTTTCGTTTTTTCTTCGATACCGGATCAGATCTTCAATAGAGATGATCTTTAAATCCCATTTATCGGCTAGCTTCATTAATTCAGGAACCCTCGCCATCGTTCCGTCCTCATTCATAATCTCACATATGACACCCGATGGTTCTGCACCAGACAGAATAGCCAGATCGATGGCGGCTTCTGTATGGCCGGCCCGCTTTAAAACGCCGCCATTTTTGGCAACAAGGGGAAATACATGCCCCGGCCTTTTGAAGTCTTCAGGTGCTGACGCTGGATTCAATAATTCCCGGATGGTCGCCGATCTTTCGTAAGCACTGATCCCGGTCGATGCCGATTTATGATCAACCGAAATAGTAAATGCAGTTCCGTGCGGATCGGTGTTTAACGTCGTCATCGGTGAGAGCTTCAACTTTTGTGCAAGATCTTCGTTAATCGGGGCACATATCAAGCCCCTTCCTTCCTTCGCCATGAAATTGATGACATCTGGTGTCGCTTTATCGGAGAGTGCAATAAAGTCCCCTTCGTTTTCCCGATTTTCATCATCGACGACAATAACGACCTTACCAGCCTTCAAATCTTCAATTGCTTCTTCAATCTTGTTAAACATGGGGCAACCCCTCCTATTAGTCAGCAAAACCATTTTGTGACAAGAAATCGTAACTGATGTTGTTTGACGTGCTCTTCACTTGCTCCTTCGCTTCATAAAAGCGATGAAAGTACTTTGCCATCACATCACATTCAATATTGACGATATCCCCTACTTTTTTTTCACCCAGGACCGTGTCTCCTCTCGTTTGAGGGATCAATGATATGGTTATCTTATTGCTATGTACACCAAATACGGTAAGGGAAGTACCATCAATTGCGACAGAGCCTTTCATGATGAATAAATGGCTCTGATGTTCAGGAATGGAAATGTCCATGTACCATGCATTTTCCACTTTTTCCACTCTTACGATGCTGCCAATCCCGTCTACATGTCCATTGACGAAATGGCCGCCGAATCGGCCGTTGGCAGCCATGGCTCTCTCAAGATTCACTCTTGAACCCCGGGATAGTGTCCTCAACGTTGTACCCTCAAATGTCTCAGGCATTACGTCCACTTGAAATTCCCCCCGATTGAAAGAAGTCACGGTCAAACAGACGCCATTTACACTGATGCTGTCACCGACCTGCACATCTTCGAGAACCCGTTCGGCTGAAATGGTGAGTTCCATGGAAGAAGATGATTTCCTCATGCTTTCAATGGAGCCGATTTCTTCAATAATTCCAGTAAACATCTTTTCCATCCTTTCATAAAAGCTTAAATAGTAGGCACTGCAACAATCTTAATATCCTTACCTACACGTTCCAGGCTCAAAATCTCCATTTCAAGACCTTCTGCTATGGTCGGAAATCCGTCCCCGCCAAAGCTCGTGTAGGCAGAGCTTCCGCCTATCAACTTCGGAGACATGTACATGATTAATTCCTGAAAGGCTTTTTCCTTTAAGAAAGTAGCATGGATTGTTGATCCACCTTCCACATAAAGGGATCCGATATGCCTGGCACCCAGTTCTTTCAACACGGAATGAATGTCGATTTCTTCATCAGAAAGGGTGACGACTTCACAGCCTTTTTCCAAGAAGGGCTGTCTCTGTTCTTCATTGACAGAATTCCCTGTGAAAATGACCGTCGCACTTTGTGAGTCTTCCACTACATGGGAGTGGAGTGGTGTTCGTAAATGGGTATCCAGAATAATTCGAATGGGTTTTTTTCCACCTTGGGGCAAACGGGTGGTCAGGTGCGGGTTATCTTGTATAACGGTATTGACTCCTACTAATATCGCGTCATGCCGGTGACGATCATAGTGGACTTCGGTTCTTGATTCTTCTGATGTGATCCATTTGCTGTCTCCTGATACAGAAGCGGTTTTCCCGTCTAGAGTGACAGCTGTTTTAAGCGTAACAAACGGGGTTCCATTTTGAATGTAGTGAAAGAAATGCTTATTGAGCTCACAGGCTTCTTCCTCGAGCTCCCCTACCACTACATCAATGCCAGCATCCCTTAATTGTTGAATTCCACGTCCCGAGACATGTGGATTGGGATCCATGGTTGCCACATGCACAGTCTTTACACCGCTTGAAATAAGAAGCTCTGAGCATGGAGGTGTTTTCCCGTGGTGGGAGCAAGGTTCCAGAGTGACATAAACGTCGCTTCCTCTCGCCTTTTCGCCTGCAGCCTTGATTGCAAGCACTTCTGCATGACCTTCACCTGCTTTCAGATGGGCACCCATCCCAACTATTTCTCCATTGTTCACTACCACCGCCCCCACCATCGGGTTTGGTGATGTCTGGCCATGGGTGGACTTTGCCATCGAAAGAGCAAGCTTCATATATTGAGAGTGATTCAAAGAATTGACCTCCTTTCCTAAATAAATATCGTAAAATAAAGAAACCCCAAGTATTATTTCTACTTGGGGGAAGTTGGCATGACTAAATAAAGCATCCAATCAATCGATCAAAAAGAAAAAATACCCATAAGAATGTGGTATATGCTCCTATCAAGATCATCAACCAGATACTGCCGTTCCTTCTCCCATCCAGACTTTCACTGTCGGCTTTGGAGTTTCACCAAATCCACCGTCTAATATTCATTAGCCGGGTCACGGACTAAGAGCATTTGCTCATCACCGCCGGTAGGGAATTTCACCCTGCCCCGAAGGAAACCTATTCGATTAACATTATTCTATCATAGTTTCCTTGTTGAAATCATCTAAGGCGCTTAAAAAAATTATTTTTGTATTAATTTTTAGAAAGCTCTCTATATAACAATAAAAAAGAGGAAGCCGCTACTTTATAGAAGCATCCTCCATTTCATTATGGTACGAGCATCCTGCATTCTTCAGCACATTTAAAACAGGCTTCGGCACAATCCCTACAATGTTGCTGGTCATGCGAATGGCATTCCGCCCCACACGCATCACAGATCTCTGCACAGAGGGAGAGGATGCGTTGCACAAATTTACTGCTCCGTTCCATGGCATGAATGGTATAGGCACAAATGTCAGCGCACTCTCGATCGAGTTCGATACACTTCATCATCGGTTTCTCTTCTTTCAGGCACGCATGATAGCACACATTGCATGCTTCCCTGCAACGTTCTAAAGCCGACAAACATGATTTGTAGTCAGCATTCATCTTACCACCTCCATCACTGTCCTTTTAGTGTACCCATTTCCAGTGAAAAGAATAAATCAGGAAGTGAGAAAATAATCACTATCTACGTACCACAAAAATATCAGGAGCCAATCCTTCTCATCACTGTATGTCTCATAAAATGAAACGTAACTATGGTGAGAGTCAAACAGTCTTTGTATACTCTGGGGAAGATACCCTTTTTGTAAAGATAGATGATTTTGCTCCTGATAATTCAAGATCCATCGCTTATTCCCTTTATAAATGAGGACAGTGTCCCCTCCCTCACTCTGCCATTCTATTGCGGTGGCACTTTGATACTTCAATTGAAACGTCATTTTCGACTTTGGGTGGTCAATCTTAATGGTCCGACTCCATTTTGAAAATGACAAAGGTCCTTTATTCCTCCGGTGTAGCTGGTATTGCTTGGGATTATTGATCATGGATGTCCGTTGAATAAAGTAGTCAGACCAGCCGTTGGTTTTCAGGTAATAGGAGCCTTCTTTCGTGTGAACACCTACAAGTGAATGAAGAGAAACAGGCATTTTTTCATAAAATATTCGGTTGGCCTTTTTCAATTCTTTCTTAATACTATAGCTAAGGTAAAGATTTGAACAAGCAGGGATGAAAATCAACAGAGGAAAATAATACAATTGTTGTGTCACGACAAGCATCCCCACACCAATGAGAAAGTACATGACACTTCGAAAAAGTAACGTATACTGTTCATTTTTGTATATTTGATAGAGGTTCATGAAATGCTCGTCCTTTCAAGGAATCTCTATCATATTTATGTGAAAAAATGATAAAAAGACCTTTAGAAAGGAAAAGACGAAGAATTTACGAAACTCTCATCACTGAAAGAGTCGTTCTGTAAGTCCTTCGCCTTGTTTTATAAGTGCAGTAGTTCACCTGACTGGTTCCATTCGACCAACTGTTTCAACTTCGATTCTGCATCATGATAGCCCTGCCAGTACAATTCGTCCAATTTCCGCGGATTTTTTTCAATCCGGCTGACTTTAAGGGGATACTGGGGCTGGATAATCAAAACGTCCCCCTTTTTTTCTTTCACTTCTATTTCCTCAATTATCTGATTGTAACGCAAATATCGGTTCATCAATGTTTTATGAAGCTCTGGATATTGGGGATACTTTTTTCTCACAAGAAACGAAAACCTAGAAGGCTTTTTATAATATCCCCTATTACGGGTCAGGATGACCACATTTTTCTTGAATCCGTCCTGCTCGGCTTTTTCGATGGGAACCGGATCACTTATCCCACCGTCAAGGAGATGTCGTGAATTGAATTCAACGACCGGTGCGACAAATGGGAGAGAACTTGATGCACGAATTATGGTAAGTAGATCTTCTCCATAGTCATTCCTTGAGAAATAGGCCGGCCTCCCTGTATGACAATCCGTGGTACCGACAACAAATTCCGTTCCGTTCGAATGGAAAGCTTTGTAATCGAAGGGGACCAGTTTGTTTGGGATTTCATCAAAGACATAGTCCATTCCAAATAATTCGCCCGTTTTCCAATAGTTCCGCCATGATAAGTATTTTGGGTCGCGGATGAAATCCACATTGACCTTTTTATTCCGCCCGTTTTGCTTGGATAAAAAGGAAGCAGCATTACATGCACCTGCGGAGACTCCGATGACATAAGGGAATTCAATGCCGTTCTCCAAGAAATATTCCAGGGCACCTGCTGTATAAATCCCTCTCATTCCGCCTCCTTCAAGAACGAGACCCGTCTCGTTTATCATCATCTTCTTGAACACCCGCCTTCTGCTGTAGTAAATAGTGTTTTACTTCATGAGGGTAGAGATCCATCCCGTAGAGTTTTTCTATAGGTATCCAGCAGGGGATATAGTTTCCTCTATTCCGGAAGATATCATATTCTTCTCCCTTTCCTGTACCAAATAAACCATTATATTTTCCCACAAAATAATAAGAATGTGTATCAATCTGCCTGAAGGTCATTGCGAATTTCAGTTCCGAAACGTTAATCCCCAATTCTTCCTTCGCTTCCCTGGTTGCCGTTTCGATTTCGGTTTCACCTTTCTCCATGCCTCCACCTGGAATGACATAATAAACGGAGTCATCCCTTATTCTCTTAATGACGGCTACCTTTTCATCGTCAATCAGAATGATGCCAACACGATGCTTCATTTCCAATCCTCCAAGGGGATCAATTTTGCATTGCACGTTTGTTCATAAAATTCAATTGGGCCAGCTTCTTTTAACACGACATACATATATCGTTTCTCTTTCATACTTTGCAAAGCAGCATAGAGGAGCTTCCTTCCCACTCCCTGATGCCTGGCGGTTGGCAGTATCCCCATCGGTCCAAATACCCCCTTTTTGTTCATATAGACATCATACGCTGCAAAACCCACCATCTCTCCTCCCATCTTTGCTTTTAAGATTGGGATGTGAGGTGCCGGGGACTGAAAAGCACACCTTAGCGTCTCGGACCAATTCTCTCCGAAATGACGTTGCGACCAGGAAAGGAGGGCATCTTTCTCCTTTATGTCAACGAAGCTTATTTCAACCTGACCGTCTTCTTTAAAAGACCAATCTCTATTTAATAAATCCACGGTTAAATCCCTGGATGATGTGACAGATTGCATAATGCTCTCTTTACGGACAACCTTCAACCCACTTTCCAACTCTGGGTGATCTGAGAGAAGCGAGTAAAAGGCCTTTATGATGTGTCCTTCATTAAGGAACGTTTGGTTATATCGCTTCATGATATCAATTGAGGCATTCCATATTTTCAGGGTATTTAATGATGGTGGCTTGGAAAATGATTCAATCCAAATCCCTGAGGATGCTTCAGGAGAAAGTGATTTAATCAATCCTTCTATCTCATCCAAATTCGGTTCAATAAGGTCATGCATTTCTCTTAAAGTCCCTTTTCTCACGAGGGCCGCTCCCATGAATAGGTCAATACTTTGAATGCTCGCATGCTGATTTCTCTCAGCCAGCTCATGTGCTTGTTGGATCATTTGTTGTACTTTGTGTGTCAATCGGGGAGCTTTCATTGATTTCCCTCCTCCTTATACCACCATTCGACATCAATCGCTGAATTCCTTTTACATTATTCGTGAGGTCCGTCCCTCTCCCACAAGAGTTGCGTCATGCCGTCAGCTCAGTTCTTTTTTCTTGGAGATGGTCGGAGTGATGAGGAGGATGGTTAAACATATGACCACGGTAAAAATGATGGTTACGGTTAAATTTTCATTCCAGCGTGAATACAGTATCAGATCATGAACATAATTGGTCAGCTGGCCAGGTGACCATTTTAAGGTTTTTGTCATATACCCTGAAAGAAAGGTGATCAACATGGTGCATCCGAGGGTATAAAATGCAGTTAGACCCGGCGATTGAGAAAAACTGCTGAAGAAAACGACCAAAGTCATGATAAAGATCAGCCATAACCCGTAAACGAGAGACCCCTTTAGCAATGGATAGAAGGAAATACCGTCAAATAAAAGGTGGATGTAATAGTAACCCGATAGCATCCCAAGGCTGTAGGAAATCCATACAAGCACAAATGCAGCAGACCATTTGGAATAAATATAAGACGTGTATGGCACAGGTTTCACAAGAACCATGACAGCGTTGCCGGATCTCCTTTCTCCAGAAACCGTCCCCATAAATCCTAAAACGATGACCAGAACACCGAAAGTACTGAATTGACCCATGATCGATAATACTACCTCAGCCGATGATGGGGTCGGGATGGATATGACCGTCCCTTCCGGAAGATCCCCCACCGATTGCAGAATCTCAGGCATATAATAAGCCGTTAACGGTTCAGTCAACCCGAATAGAATGAACACGGCAGGCATCCAAAGTACCTTATAATTACGTAATAGCTCCAGCATTTCCTTTCTGAATAAAACCCAGCCTATTTTCATCTATTCATTACCTCCATGAAGACTTCTTCCAAGCTTTGTTCATGGCTCTCGAACTTGGTCACGCCCCACCCATGTGCAGAGATTAAGGAAAAGATCCTGGATCGGTCCCTTTCAAGGTCGGAAACTTCAAAGGATAGCTGTTTTCCATTGGAAATGATGTTGTGGAGCCAGTCTTTCTCCTTTAGAAAATGAAAGAACTTCTTGCTATCTTCATTAAAATGCAATTTCATCTTTAATCTGTGGTGTCTTGCCTTCACTTCTTCGATTGCCCCCCCTTCTATCAGTTCACCTTCATGCAAGAATAACACTTCATCACAAACTTGCTCGGCGTCGTTTAATATATGGGTTGAAAACAAGATCGTCGTTTCTTTTTTTAACCCCTTTAATAATCCCAATACTTCCCTTCTGCCGAAAGGGTCCAGTGCCGAAACCGGTTCATCGAGGATCAGGAGCATAGGCTTATGAATAAGGGCTTGAGCAATTCCTAGACGCTGCTTCATTCCCCCTGAATATTGACCTATCTTTCGACCTTTCCCTTCCAGTAAGCCGACCATACCGAGAAGTTTTTCTGCACGCTCCTGTGCGTCACCTTTTGTCATTCCTGAAATTTCACCTGAGAATACCAGGAACTCTTTTCCCGTCATCCATTCAAAAAAGGATGGATATTGTGGTAGATACCCGATTATTTCTCGGATATCTTCAGTCGGGACCGTTGTTTGGATGGAACCTCTTGTTGGTCTTATTAATCCAGCAAGCATATTTAAGATCGTCGTTTTCCCTGCCCCGTTTGGACCTAGGAGAGCTGTACACGCCCCTTCTCTCAAACCAAATGAAATGTTTTTCACTGCAAGCTTTTCTCTGTATCTCTTTTCCAGATTGGCCACTTCCAGAACGTTCATCGGGTATGTCTCCTTCCAAAGACGAAATAGATGACAGGACCGATGATATTAATGAACAGAATGATCAATAACCAAAGCCATTTCGGTCCTCTTGTTGACTTTATTCGTATTAAATCAATCACCGCCACCAACATGAGAATGAATTGAATGACTATTACCGGAGCAATAAGCCCCCAGTTGACAGACTGCAATGCTTGTTGTATTTCGCTCATTATCCTCTTCCTCCTTTTGCTTTACTTTGATTAGACGCACGAAGAAGAAATTCGTTCAATTACATTATTTTTCTCAAAAAAAAAACTGACCGCCAACCGTTCGGGGATCAGTCATCACGTTATGTCATTGTATAATGAATGCAGTTTATTCACTTCTGATTTAACAGTGTGTTCGAGTGAGGATGGGGATATCACTTTCGCCCCGCTTCCAAAGGAGAGTATCCAGTTTACGAGACCGGTGCTTACCCGCGCTTTTGTTGATAATATAAAATGATCTTCACCTGCCCTTTGAATACTGACCTCTCTCCCAAACTTGTCGATGATCACATTAATGAGGGAGTTAAGAAACTTGATCCTGATCCACTCCTCGTCTCCCGCAAACATGTGAAATGTTGATTGTACATACTTGGATACATCAAAAGCTTCATATGGGAAGGTTTCAGTAAGAGCTTCAACATTCCGGAGTCGATCAACGCGGTAGTGACGTATTTCAGCTGCATCGAAATAATAAGCAATGAGATAATAGAAATCATTCGCCCACGTAAGAGCGTATGGTTTCACTTTATAAAGACTGCCCTCGCGACTAAGATTGAACTGTTTATTCACATCGAAACGACCATATTGGAAGGTGATCATTCTGCGTTCTGCAATGGCCTCATGGATATCATGGATGGTGCGGCGGATATAGGGACTGTCACTCTTTATGGAAGAGTCGATTTGGATTTCATTATGTAATAGCTTTCCTTGCCGGTGACTGGTCAACTGTCTGATTTTCCCTGTGAGTTGAACCGTTTCTTTTTTCGAGATGAATTTGGCGGAGACGACCGCATCAATAAGCATCCTTAATTCATATAATTCGAACAGCCGATACTGATGGCTGTAATACTTTGGCAGACCATCCTTTTCCTGATTAATCGTGACATCGAACCCTTGCCGGATAAGGTGATCAAGGTCATCCTTTAACGAATTCTTGTTCAATTTCAGGTCTTGCCCGTACGTCTGCTTAAAGCGGAGAATGATATCATCCAGACTCAGTTCGTGATCTTCGTCCGTTTCTTCTTTCAATATACTCATCAGTTTCAATATTCTCTCTTTATTATCGATTCTCAACATGAAAGTGGATGCTCCTTTCAGAAATGATCATTTTATAAAATTATAAAGTGAAAGAATTTTTTGTCAACTCTACAAGTACCCCTGACAAAAAAAGAACCCAACGAGCCGTTTGGGTTCTTAGTCTTGTTATTTCAGTATTCTAAAGACTGTCGGGATTTGGTAGTGTTCACCCTCGTAGGCCTTTACCGCTCCCAGGATGGTAAAGATCAAGGCAAGTATCCCTACGAACGGTGCCAATACAAATCCGATCAGGACGACCATTAAAATCGAGCTAACCAATCCGTAAACGGCATAGGAAATAAGAAAATTGAAATATTCCTTGCCGTGAAAGTCCACAAATTCCGATTCGTCTTTCTTGATGAGCCAGATGACCAATGGCCCTATGAACGCTGTGAAGAAGCTTAAGATATAAATTAGAGCTGCCATCATTCTTTCGTCTTTTGTAGGCATGTCAATTCCTCCCTGTTAAAACTCTTTAGCAGATACGTCTAATGTATCCTCCTCTATATTTACGTACTCACTCTCATAAAGTTTCATCCATTAGAATGATTTTCTTTCATGAATTTGCTTGTTACTTATGGACATCCCTCATGAAACAGCAAGGACCGGAATATGTATAAAAGAGAGTCTGTCCCGGGACATGCAGAAAGGTCGTGATAAACTTGAGTAATTTGGAAGCTTTCATACTGGGGATCATTCAAGGTTTAACCGAATTCCTGCCCATATCAAGTACTGGGCATCTCTATCTTGGAAGATTGACGTTTGGACTGGAGGAAGCCGGGCTCTTCCTGGATACGATGCTTCATATAGGAACATTGATTGCTGTTCTCGTTGTGTATCAAAAGGAACTACTTTATATGATTAGGCATCCGTTCAGCAAATTATCCTGGATTCTCATCATTGGCACCATTCCTGCAGTGATTGTTGGATTTTCATTCGAGGATTTTTTTGACTCCATCTCGAAGACCGGTTCCACGATCGGTTGGGAATTCCTCGCAACTGGATGCATCATGTATTGGGCTGATGGCGTCAAGGATGGCTATAAGAAGTTGGAAGATCTTTCTTACACGGATGCTGTCGTGATCGGAAGCTTTCAAGCTGCTGCCATATTCCCGGCACTTTCGAGATCGGGCTTGACGATAGCCGCAGGGTTATTCAGGAAGCTCGACCGGGAAACGGCTGCCTATTTTTCATTCCTCCTGTCCACACCTGCCATACTCGGAGGAATTGTGCTTCAAGGTAAAGAAATGTTCGGGGGACATATTGAAGCGATTTCTTTCCAAAGTCTGGCCATTGGTACGGTGAGTGCAGCCGTTTTCGGTTATTTCGCCATCATCACCATGGTGAATTATTTAAAGAAGCACTCATTAAAAATATTTTCTTATTATGTATGGGCATTAGGGTTACTGATCCTTATTCTTCAATACTCTGGATTTATGTAGGAGGAAGAAAATGAACCATGAATGGGTTTTACAGATCCTTACTCTTCTAACCGATTTAGGATATGCAGGGATTTCACTTGCACTCATGATCGAAGTCATTCCTAGTGAACTGGTCTTAAGCTATGCAGGCTTTATGGTCAGTACAGGAAAACTTACATTTATCGGAGCATTCTTGAGCGGGATCATCGGAGGGACCGTTGCACAATTATTCCTTTATTGGTTAGGTTATTATGGAGGGCGACCGTTCTTTGAGAAATACGGAAAATATCTGCTCATCCATCCAAGGCACATCCATGCCTCTGAGAAGTGGTTCGACAAGCATGGAACCATCGTGATTTTCACAGCTCGTTTTATTCCGATCGTCCGTCATGCCATCAGTATACCCGCTGGCATCAGCCGCATGCCCATTTCGACATTCAGTCTCTATACCTTTGCCGCCATGCTTCCCTGGACATTGTTATTTATGATCATAGGAATGGAGCTCGGTACTCATTGGGAACATATTGAGGTCATTGGGATACGCTACATTAAACCACTCAGTTTAATTGCTTTATTCACAACGATTCTATATCTGATCTTTTCCAATAGAAGAAATAAAAGGATGGATTAACTTCTTTTTTTATACAAAATTGTTTAGAATAAGAAGCAAACAAGCCTTACGAAAGGATATATTATGACATCCATACTTTTAAAAAACGTAACCATCTACCCCATTACATCCAAGCCCATCCAAAACGGCTCTGTACTAATAAAAGACGGAATAATTAAACAGATACTCCCTCATGAGGCAAATGGAGATCAATATACGACCGTTTATGATTGTCATGGGAAGTTTCTATTCCCAGGCTTCATAGACTGTCATACCCATTTAGGTCTTTATGATGAAGGCACCGGCTGGGCGGGTAATGACGCCAATGAAACGATAGAACCTATGACACCTCATATCCGTGCCTTTGATGGGGTGTATCCTTTGGATCCGGGTTTCAAGGATGCCCTTAAATATGGGGTCACCACCGTAAATGTCATGCCGGGAAGCGCGAACGTGATCGGTGGAACTACCTCCGTCATTAAAACCCTGGGTTCCAACATTCAATCCATGATCATAAGGGAAACATCCGGATTGAAGATCGCATTGGGAGAGAACCCGAAGCGGATTCATAGTAATGGTAATAATGATTCCATCACAAGAATGGGAATTATGGGAATGCTCAGGGAAGCATTCTTTTCGGCTAAATATTGTGATCAACCGGAGGACCTGCGAGTGGCACCTCTGGTATCTGCATTAAAACGGGAAATTCCGGTTCGAATACATGCTCACCGCGCAGACGATATACTATCCGCCGTACGTTTTGCAGAGGAATTCAACCTGGACCTGCGGATTGAACATTGCACGGAGGGACACCTTATTTCAGAAGAACTTATAGGAAAAAACCTCAAAGTTTCCGTCGGCCCGACATTTACAAGACGATCGAAAGTAGAGCTTAAAAACAAGAGCTGGCTCACTTATCAAAAATTGACGGAAGCCGGTGTCGAAGTGTCAGTCACGACTGATCATCCATACACACCCATTCAATACTTGAATATGTGTGCAGCGATCGCTGTGCGTGAAGGGTTGGATGAACAAAAGGCTTTGGAGGGCATCACCATTCTTCCAGCCAGAAACCTTGGTGTGTCTGACAGGATCGGTAGTATTGAGGTAAATAAAGATGCTGATTTGGTCCTATGGAGCCATCACCCATTCCACTTCATGGCAAAGCCTCTGGTGACATTTGTGAATGGGGAAATCGCTTATCAAAACGTGTAGAAATTTGGTAAAAAATTTTATCAAAAATTAGCTTTTTACCTATTTCCTTTTTGAGATATTTCGTATATGATACAGATGGATAATATATTTCCGATTACATTGTTCTTAAGACGCTGTTTTTTCATATATGAGCGACTGTAATGAAGGGAAGGCAAAAGGTGCGCCACCAGTTTCTTGACTGGTCTTAGTGGGTTCGATTCCCACCCCGAAATTTTTTAGTTACCATTTAAAAATTTCGAGGGTGGGATCGTACGCAAGTAGACTGCCCTCTAGGAGGGTCTACTATGATCAAGAAACGTGAATTACATGAGTGTCATGAACTTTATGACCTGATGGTGCACCCGGATGTCTTCCCTTTTGTTCGCCAAAAGGCACATTCTTATGAGGAACTTCTCTTCCTTACAAAACAGACAATCGAAGCAGAGGAACGGGGAGAACTGATCTCCCGGACAATTGTGGACGAGTGGGGCAACCCTATCGGCACGATCAATCTCTTCGACATTCAGGAAAATGCCGGCTTCCTTGGCACATGGCTGGGTAAGCCATTCCATGGAAAAGGGTATAACCAGCCTGCCAAGGATGCTTTCTTTTCCGAGCTGTTCTTTGAGCTTGGTATGGAAACCATTTTTATGAGAATCCGTAAAGTGAATACCCGTTCTCAAAGAGCTGCTGAAAAGCTTCCCTATGTTGTGAAGGCAAATGATACGAGAAAATCTCTTTATGATCAACTAAATGCTCAGGAAGAGGTTTATGATCTTTATGAAATCCCGAAAGATTTGTATACACTTTATCTATATCAGTTGCAACAGTCACCAGAGGAAGAACAGGCTCTTGAAGCTTAGTCTGCATGAAAAAAGTTATCACGCAAAGGCACCCACCTTTCGTGATAACTTTTTTTGTCAGATTAAAATGACGCATGAATCATAAACAATACCGTAAAAGCGACGGCAAGCTTTAAATGCCATGCACCATCCTTCCTCTTAAACCGTCTGAATCCCATAAAAATAAGAAAGCCTAATACCATACTCGTGAGGATCCCAGTGATGTTTGTAAAATCCCAATGAAAGTTAATCATCACTGCAAGAATCACATGAAAAATAACAACTGCTGTCGCCAGTAAAGCAAGTGGGACATGCCATTTTCTTAATAGCTTTCCTGCCTGTTGGACAAGACCTTTAATCTCAAGATTTCTCCATTTCACCCCTCTTAGACCTTTCCATTTCAACAATTGGAAAACAGGAAAGATACTCAGGACAATGAAATAGATGATTCGTGAAACAGACCCGAACTGCTTGAAAAACCCTTTATACGTGTCCTCATCGACATGCAGAAAGCTTTGGTAATTAAGGGCGATTAGAGCTGTGCCTGCTCCAACGATACTCGCCGTTAAAACTAAATACTCGATAATTCTTTTCCGCTCTTTTGGATTTGGGATTGTATTGGATAAGAATGACGGATATTGTTTGATATTTGATTTCATGTGCATACCCCTACTATCATAATATACCGATAGTATAAGCCTTAAAGATGAAAATTACATGAAAATCAAATGAAAGTATTCTCTTTTCAAAAGGCTGTTTTCGTAAAGATTGTTGCTATTCGCATACAAACTAAGATTTACGATGCTCTGTCAATTAAGTTATGTTGCAGGAGGGTGAAGGGAACTGCTCCGCTTTCAAAAAAAAGAAACTGTATCTGGTGGCTTAATCAAAATAAGCATCACCAGCCCAGCTCCTATTCTCACTTCTTTTTCGACAGCTTTTCAAAATACAGATTTCGAACAACAAAGGTTTTATAATTCTCCAGTTTCCTTTTTTCAACGGGATGATGGTTGATTCCCATCTTTTTAAGCTCCTGCAGATACCAACCTTTTGAATATTGATATGCCATGCCCCTACTCCCCCTAAGTCCATTTATATACTATATGCTTGAAGGGGAATCCAATGACTTTTCAATGACTTCTTATCTGGACATTGTTGATAGTTCATTATACATGTCTTGTATGGTAAACGCTTTTTCTCCCTTATCCATATGATGGATCATCGACTCCCTGTTTGCCTTCAGTGCGTTTACGCTTGAAAGGAAACTCTCTTCGTTCAGTTCTTCCTCCTCTAACTTCATTGCATAACCGTGTTTCACGAAGCTATTTGCATTGAGGATTTGATCACCACGGCTTGCTTCTCTGGATAGTGGAATCAATAACATCGGTTTCTTTAAGGCAAGAAATTCAAATATTGAGTTGGAACCTGCGCGGGAAATCACGAAATCGGTCATCGCCAGGTAGTGAGGTAGTTCACCTTTGATGAATTCATATTGACGATACCCCTTTTGGGTTAGGGAGTCATCAACATTTCCCTTCCCGCAAATATGAATGATCTGGAACTGTGAAAGCAGTTCTTGAAGATTCCCTCTAACTGCTTCATTGATTTTCCTTGCTCCGAGACTTCCTCCCATGATCATCAGTATAGGCAATTCATCATAATATCCCGTTAACCTCTTTCCTTCGCTGGCATCACCCGTAAACAATTCTTCCCGGATGATGGCACCGGCGCATAATGACTTCTCACTTGGGAGAGATTGGACCGTTTCAGGAAATGTAGTGAATATCTTTGTGGCAAATGGAACCGCCAGCTTATTTGCGAGTCCAGGCGTCACATCCGACTCATGGATCGCCACAGGAATCTTCGCTATTTTAGCTGCCATGACAACGGGCACTGAAACAAAGCCCCCTTTTGAAAAGATGATATCGGGCTTTACCTTTCGTATGATGGATAGTGCATCAAACACCCCTTTCATCACACGAAAAGGATCCGAGAAATTCTTCCAGGAAAAATATCTTCGAAGCTTCCCGCTCGAGATACTCTTATAAGGAATATGGGGAAACTGCTCAGTAATGATTTCCTTTTCGATTCCGTCCTCCGAGCCTATATATGTTATATCCCACCCCTCACTTTCAAAGTATGGGATCAATGCTGTATTGACCGTTACGTGACCTGCTGATCCTCCACCTGTAAATAAAATGCGTTTCGTCATATGTACTAAACTCCTAACTCCATAATCTCATATTCATATTACTAACCATTATACACTTTACCAAAAATACAGGCGGGATAGAACTACGAAAATTTGACAACCGGAATGAAAGCATCCTTTTATCCCTGCACCTTGAAGCTTTTATCACGTTTCAAAATATAATCGGCTACATTTCTACCGCTGATTGTGACCATCGGTGATCCTCCCCCGGGGTGAGTCGTTCCCCCGACGTAGAAGAGGTGTTCAATGTCCTTGCTTACGTTTGAAGGACGAAGGAAAGCTTCGGTCATACGGTGGGAAGCGAGACCGTAAAGAGACCCTTTATAGGCAGAGAATTTACGCTTTATTGAGTTCGGGGTATAGATCCTCTCCACTTCTAAGGAATCACGGATGTTCAGGCCCTTTGTTTCCAAGATATCATAAATCTTGTCTTTATAAGATTGAATTTCTTCAACGCTCATTTCAATTGCAGGGGCATTGATTAGGATAAACAAGTTACTACCCTTGGTTATGGTTGGATCAGTTGCTGCCGAATGGCTGATATAGATGGTTGGATCACTTGGGAGAGATTTCTCTTTAAAGATTTCATTGAACTCTTTCATGTAATCCTCTGTAAAATACACTTGATGATGATGAACGGATTCCTGGAAGGTTTTGAGACCTGCCAGAATCACAAAGGCAGAAATGGAAGGTTCATAGGAATCAAGTTTACTGTCGGGATGGCTCGGACGATGTTTCTCATGAATAAGGTGCTTCGTAGCCGTGATGAAATCTCCATTCACGATTACATCTTGAGCAGGCATCATTTCGCCGCCCGAGGTAATGACACCGACGGCTTTTTCTCCCTTCACAATGATTTCCTTCACTCTCACTCCCAAGTGCACTTGTCCCCCAAGCTCTTTAAAGAAGGAATAAAACCCTTCCGCAATCCTCGGATTCCCACCTTTCGTATAATACACCCCTTCATTCATCTCCAGATGACCGATCAATGAAAAGGTAGCAGGGCATTCGTACGGCGACGAACCAATGTATGTGGCATACCGGTTGAACACCTTCAACACATCCTCATCCTGAAAGAATCTTCTGTGGAAATGATTCATCTTCTCTAAGGGACGGACCTTCATGAAGCGATAAGTAAGAGACGGGGAAAGGTAATCTTTCCATGAACTGAAAACACGATGAAAGAAGCCTTTCTCAGCCTGTTTATAGAGCTTTTCAACTTCCTTTAAATACTCTCTGTAATGAACTGCTCCATATGAATCGATGGCTTCAAGTTCTTTCACCATCTCGTCGGTATCCGCCGATTGATAAAGAATCTTTCCATCTGGAAATATGTTTTTCGTGTGTTTTATCAGTCTTTCAAACTCGAAATAACGGGACGAGTCCCCCCCTGCATCATTGATCACTGATTGAAAGACATAAGGCATCGTAATAGTATTCGGACCGAAGTCAAAGGAATATCCTTCTATGTCAACAGACATCATTTTCCCACCTGGGTGAAGGTTTTCTTCTACAATCGTAACATGATACCCTTTGCTTTGAAGAGAGATTGCGGCCGATAACCCTCCTAATCCCCCTCCAATGATGATAATATTCTTCATGAGTAGGTTCTTCCTTTCCAAGTGTATCCTTGTTTTTTCAATCCTCTCATCATTGACGCCCACATGATGACGATAAATGCCAAAGATGCCAAAGGGATCAAGAGAAAATGCCATTTGGATTGATTGGATGCAAGATCAATCATGAACGTTTGTAACCAGATCGAAAGTAACGGTATAGAATAGCTCCACTCCCCTTGCACCAAACCAAAAAGAGCCAAAGGCAGTGGGGTTATGTAGAAAATAGAGTAAAAAAGCGTGAGGAGGACTACCGAGACCGGACTCCTTCCTGTCCCGATGAATATATTCTTCATAAAACCTTCCCAAACCTCCTTGTCCGTATCGTACATATGACAGGTCACGTCAAAACTATTATTGACAAGAGTCACCTTCCACCCTTTTTCCTTTACCTTGCGTGAGATATGAACATCTTCCAATAGGGACGATTTCACAGCCTCGTGGCCTCCGCAATCATCATAAGCCTCTTTCCTGAAAAACATAAATGCTCCATGAGCCGCTGTAAATGCTCGTTTGGTTGTATGATTAGACACGAATAGCGGCAGGTGGAAATACACGAGAAAATGCTGAAAAGGCACAAGCATTTTACTAAGGGGGGTCGGTATGGGAAAGCGGGGAAACCCTGTTACCAGCCCGGATCCATATCGATTCATCTGATATAATACCTTTTCGATAATGGAAGGAGACACTCTGACATCTGCGTCAAGATAAAGGTAGTATGATCCGGAAGCATGTCGACTCAATTCCCTGCAGGCATGTACCTTTCCTACCCAGCCTTCAGGAAGGGGTGTTCCGTCGATGATCTTGAAACGGGGATCGCCTTTCGTACATTCGATCAGAAGTTCTCTCGTTCGATCCGTCGATCCATCATCCAGCAGAATGAATTCCACAGGTGAATGGGTGATCTCACGTATACTTTCAACGAGGCCCTTCACATTTCTTTCCTCGTTTCTCATCGGAACCATGACGGTAACCAATTCATTTGTGTTTGATTTATGTGACAACTTCGGTAAAAAAAGAAGGTTGATAAACGTAGCCAGCACAAAGAGGAGGGTTATCAGTATAAACAAAATCATGCCTTCTTCACCTCTACTTTCTTCCCTTCCAAAAGCTCAGCCACTCACTATTGGTCGGAAAACCTTTCAGCATTTGTACAAAACCTGAAATATCTTCTTGAATAATGTCAGCTTTAAGATGATCGATCCTTGTTTCCAAAAGAACTCTAAGCATATTTGTACGTTCTTCCCTTGAAGAAGTCTGACCCGTTTCCTCATCGCAGACCCGAATGAATAACTCCGGTCTTTGATCATGACGAAAAGTATAATAAAACGTTACCGTGGTGATGGTGATGCCTGGATTTCGTTCGCATAAATAACCCGGTCCGCTCATGAAGGAAATGGGCCGCTTTTCAAGATGCTCTTCCTTCCCTTGTGGAAAGATCCAGACCGTTTTCTTTTCTTGAAGGCATTTTTCAGCAAACCGTAATGAAGTGACTAAATCTTTGGGCGAATCCGGATTCACTGAGAATGCTCCTATTTTGCGAAAAAAAGGGTAATCCTCCATGCCTTTCTGACTCATCATGGCATAGCTGTCTTCCTGGATGACTTTATGATTTAAGTAAAAGACCAACAAACCATCCCACCAGCTGGAGTGATTCGCAAGTACCAGATGACCGGAATCGGGCTTAAAAGAAGTTCTCCTGTCATCTATCCATACTCGATAGAAATGCTTTTTCAGCTGATAGGAAAGATAACCTGAAAACAGCTGTTGAAATCTTTTACTTTTTTTTGGCTCAATCATGCTACCTTCTCCATTCGTGTTCTAATAACCAGAGACACCGTGTAAAATACGAAAGTGACCATAACGGCAAGCCATAACCCTTCTACTATTGCCGTTACCACAAACATAAAAATAACCAAGAAATATAATCTCCTCATCCTGCCGCTCCATGTAGTAGAATACATTTCCTGCTTGATCAGCACATATAAGATGCATTGTATGAAAAATGAAACGAAAAACCATCCTAAGAAATTTTGAGTGGGAATATCATAATATAGCCCCCCCTGATCCCATACCCAATATTCGCGTCCTTTATATGCAACAGGGTCGATGATCAAATCCATCGTGACAGCTAAAAGTGAGGTAACCGAACTGTATAGTACGCCCCCCATCACCGTTTTTCTTCTACTGAGGAGAAATTCAAAGTGGGACATACTCGTGAATACTACCATGACCCAGGCAAAGCCAATTGTCACTGGCACTCCGAACATTTGAATTCCAAAATCTCTTTCATAATGGTAAGACCCGAAGATAAAACCATAATGCACGCCTAAACTTTCAGCGAGAATCGTAAGGAGCATAATACTTAAGGAAATAATAAGCCCCTGGAAGTCCCTGAACTTCTTGATTGCATAAAGAATGGCCAAAAACCCGGCTAAATATAAGAAAACGGCATTTGCCCACTGCAGGGCATCGGGAAGCATGTCCAATGAGACAAGGATGACCCCCACTCCATACCATATTAAGAATACAATCCAGATCCAGTCCTGCCACTTCTTAGTCATTTTTCATCTCCCATTCAGTTCGTTTTTATCCAATCAGCGATAAATATCATTGCTTCTTACGCACATTCCACTCTCTATCCCTTTTAAAATATGGTACAGTATGATAGTAATTCATCATGCAGTATCCGTAGAAATTCTGGAGGAGTTCAATATATGAGAGAAACCCATACAATCAAGGAAAAGATTTCACAGCTATCCATCATACTGATTCCCATCCTTGTCACACAGCTCGGCATGTTTGCCATGAATTTCTTCGACACAATCATGTCAGGGAAGTATTCTCCCGCAGACCTTGCAGGTGTGGCCATTGGTTCATCCCTTTGGGTACCGGTTTTTACAGGTTTGAGCGGGATTCTCCTTGCCGTCACCCCCATCGTCGCTCAATTGATCGGAGGAGGGAAAAAGGGGGATGTACCTCATACCGTCCTCCAAGGTGTATATGCAGCTATTGCATTATCCCTGATGGTAATGGTGGTGGGAGGATTCATCCTGAACCCTGTGCTCAACGGAATGAACATAGATGATGAAGTACGTATGATTGCAAAGCAGTATCTGATAGCCTTGTCATTCGGCATGATCCCTCTATTCATCTATAATGTTTTGAGATCATTCATCGATGCACTGGGAATGACGAGGACCACCATGTTTATTACACTCCTTTCACTGCCGATCAATGTGATATTTAATTATCTTCTCATTTTCGGTAAGCTTGGATTTCCTCCACTTGGAGGAGTTGGTGCAGGTGTTGCGTCTGCCATTACTTACTGGCTCATTACACTCATTGCTTTTTGGGTCGTTCATACGAAAATACCATTTAGCCAATATAATGTTTTCGGTACCATGCACAAGCCTGACATTTCGAAATGGAAAGAACTTTTTGTAATCGGGGTACCCATAGGCTTATCGATCTTCTTTGAAGTAAGTATATTTTCGGCTGTTACCTTGTTAATGAGCAATTATGACACCTTCGTCATAGCCGCTCACCAGGCAGCCATCAATTTCGCTTCGTTTCTCTACATGATCCCGCTTAGCATTTCTATGGCTTTAACCATCGTTGTAGGGTTTGAGGTTGGTGCCAACAGGCTTCGGGATGCAAAGGTTTACAGCTGGATGGGTGTCGGCTTCGCTTTGCTCTTGGCCGGCATATATGGTGTAATATTACTCGTTTTCCGTTCAGAAATTGCTTTCCTGTATTCCGATGATGTGTATGTATTGGAACTAACGGCTCATTTCTTATTGTATGCCGTATTTTTCCAGCTCTCCGATGCGATACAAGCCCCTGTACAAGGAGCACTAAGAGGTTATAAAGATGTGAATATCACCTTTATGATGGCCCTCATTTCCTACTGGGTGATTGGCCTGCCGTTAGGATATTTTCTTGCTAACTACACTGACTTTGGACCCTATGGCTACTGGCTTGGGCTTACATCAGGTTTAACTGCAGGAGCCATTACGTTGTCCGGCAGGCTCCTATTCATACAGAAAAAGTATAGAAAACAATATGAAAACTTTTGAATGAAAGAGCCACGGCCTTATCCACTGCCGTGGCTCTTTATTGATGAAATACCTTCCCCAGAACATCCTTGCCTCCTGTAACAGGAATGATGGAACCTGTGATGAAATCAGATTCTTCTTGGCACAGGAAGGAAATGACCCTTGCTAGATCCTCCCCTGTACCAGGCCTCCCGATTGGAGTGTTTGGATCCTGATGTTCTTTCGCACTGCTGATTTCTCTTTCCTTCCACTCCCCTACGATATCTCCTGGGCATACCATATTCGCGGTTATTCCATTATGCGCTTCTTCGATTGAAATTGTTTTTGTGAAGGAAGCAAGGCCAGCCTTTGCCGCCGCGAACGCAGAACGATAGATCCAGCCCGGTGCTGATTCGACACGGTCATATCCAAATGTGATGATCCTGCCCCATCGCTTTTCCCTCATTTTAGGGATCACTAACCTTGATAAGTAAAATACACTATTTAAATTCCCATTCACTATGTAATTCCATTCTTCCGGAGAGTAATCGGCAAATGATTTTCTCTCTTTGACATATGGACCTGCGTTATGGATTAAGATGTCGACGCTTTCCACCTTTCTCCAGATTTCTTCGGCCATCTGTTCACATTCTTCCGGTACAGAAATATCCCCTTTTATAGGGATGATGGTATTCGTATATTGATGGGCTAAGTCAGAAACCAGGTTCTCAACAAATCCATCATTTTTTCTGTAGTTCAGGATAACGGTGTACCCTTTTCGGGAGAACTCTTCGACCGTTTTCCGCCCGATCCCTTTTGATCCACCCGTTATTAGTACCACTTTTTCTTTCATCAAGCTCAACTCCACGTCCTCGTTATATTTCAATAGTAAGAAGGATTATGCCGAAATGCAAATGTAAGCTCTTAATTAGTGTATGAATAATCCAATATCGTTATCATTTTGCTGAGGAGGCTCGGCCGAACGTCCGTGGAAAGCGGAGCAGTTCCCTTCACCCTCCTGCACCATAACTTAATTGACAGAGGATCGTAAATCTTAGTTTGTATGCGAATAGCAACAATCTTTGTGAAAAGAGCCTTTTAAAAAGAATCCAGAATATCATTTCATAAATAATGAAAGAATAAAAAAAGCAGTCTCTCAATGAGAGACTGCTTCGGTGCATAAAGAATTATTTACCGATGAATTGTTGAGTCCAGTAGTTACCGTTTTCTACATAACCTACACCGATGTGAGTATAGTTTGAGCTCATGATGTTTTTACGGTGACCTTCACTGTTCATCCATGCTTGTACCACTTCTTCAGGAGTCTTTTGACCCATTGCGATGTTTTCACCTGCAGAGCTGTACTCAATGCCAAACTGCTTCATCATGTCGAATGGAGAACCATACGTAGGGCTTGTGTGAGAGAAGTAGTTGTTCGCTTGCATATCACGAGACTTCTCACGTGCCACTTTGCTTAGTTCTGCATCTACTTTAAGCGCAGGAAGTCCTTGTTTTGCACGCTCTTGGTTTGTTAACTCTACTACTTGCTGTTCGAACTGGCTTAATTGACCAGACTGTTCCGTAGCTTGTTCTGATGGTTGCTTCTGCTCATTTGCAGCAGGTGCTGGTGCCGGTGCTTCAGCTTCTGGAGCCGGTGCTTCAGCTTTTGGAGCTTCAGACTTAGGTGCATCCGCCTTTGGTGCTTCCTTAGCTGGTGCCGGTGCAGCCGCTTCTGCTTTTGGAGCCTGTCCCTTCAATAACTCTTGTACATTAATATTCTGACCGTTGATTTGATATTTTGATAGAACATCTTGTACAAATTTATTAAGATCTTCTTGATTTCCATTATATTTAAATGCGTTCGCTTGTTGAACGACCTTATCTGGTGTTGGGCATGGTGCTGCAGCGTCAGCTTTCCCTGCTGCGAATGGAGTTGCTAATAATGTTAATGCTGTTGCTGTTGAAACCATCATTTTCTTATTCATAAAAATGAATTCCTCCTTGGTAAATGTGTTTTTCTTTGCTGCACATTCATCATACCACCCTGTTTTTGTTACATTTACGGGAGAACTTGGTAACTGGGAATCAATTGTTCTATTTTGAAAGACAATTTTCTATAGTACTATAGTAACCACTGATTCTATCAGGGAGAAAAGCATTCTTATTTGATTTACTTACATTTCCAACAGCTGAATGATTTGGATTCAGCAACTAATTATTACCGGTATATGATTCTTGACAGGTTTTGAACAGCTTATATAATGTAACGGATATTACAGAAACGTTTCAAAGAATGGGTGGATTCACCCTAAAGAAAGGTATTCATTACATTTTTTGTCAGAACCGATGATCAAATACCCTTCTACAGTGAATCCCAACCGTGTTAATTGCCTCACCGCTACATTACACTCGACTTGATTGCCTCCCATTACAAGAAGAGGTCCTTCAGGAATGTCGCTGAAATATCTTCTAATGTACCCACAGGGCAAGGCAACAACATCATCACAAACTCCTTTGGAAGAGTCTTGATAATCCCTGACGTCCACTACAATATATCCGGACGTAACTTCTTGAGAAAACCATTGTTTTATTCTTACTGGAAAATAACGATAGTACATCATATATAAAAATACACTGGCCAGTAATAAGAGAAGAACTAGCATATTGGCATCATCCCTTTAAATTAATCTTTCTCCATTATATACCTACACAGGTATGCAAGAAAGGGAAATGCTCAAATTTTCCTCATTAGGATTCCATCGAGTCTTTATTTAATTGTTCAGCAATCTCTATATGTAGTTCAATCAATCCGACTTTATGTTCATTTGAAATGCCGGACTCCGCTACTCTCTTAGTAGCACTATAATATTTATCTTTCCACGATTTACGGATCCGTGGATGGCTATTCGCATCTTCAAGTTCACGTTTGATGGCTTCTTTCAATACTTGTTCCGCCGAATTATCATGTTCGGTCAATTTACGGTTATTCCATATCTGCCTATAAGATTTCAGCAGATCAATGAATACATCCGACATATTCAAACATCCTTTACATAAAAAATTGATTTATTAAGCATACTAGAAAAAAAGAAGAAAGGTGATCCCTATGACTACACCGTATCGTTGCCCTGGATGTAAAACGAATCGCACTCGATTCAATATTATACAACAAGTGCCTCAGAGTGTGAAACTTGATCCTGCTTCCGGAGAAGTCGTTCAAAGTTATGAACAAGGACAACTCGACCCATTTCATATGGCTTACAACGGACCGGAATTGAAAGTTCAATGTGCCGCTTGTGGACTTGTTGAAGATGAAATGACCTTCAAGAAATTTGGAGAAAGCACTATGTAAATGAACGAAAGGACAGACCCCGACTGATCTGGGTCTGCCCTTTTCATTTTATTGATTCGAAGCTTCTTTTAGCTTTGTTTCTTTTTCTTCTTCGGTCATATCTTTATTCGACATTCTTAATGGTATTTCCTTCATAAAGAAGGTTAGTACGAATCCGACAAGAAGAATGATGGCTCCTATAAAGAACACATTCGTTAATGCATAGCTTAAAGATTCCCTGACTCCATCCAAAATGGAGGCATAAACACCCTGGAATTCTTTCGGTAATGTGGATTGAAGCTCTTTTAATTTTCCTGAGTTCATGATGTTTTGAGGATCTTGGAGCTGCTTCATCACCCCGCTGGTTTTAGGATCTGTCAGCAATGGTGAATCTTTCACTGCGGACATTTTCTCCGTCATTTTGGACGTCATGGAAGAATTCATCACCGTTCCCATGATGGCCACACCGATTGTCCCCCCGATTTGTCTGAATAACTGTGTAGCTGCCGTGGCAACTCCGAGGAACTTATGCTGAACGGCGTTTTGAACAGTAAGGGTAAACACAGGGAAGCTGAGCCCAAGCCCTGTCCCCACTATAATGATATTGAATAACGCTCTTGCATTGGTCGTGTCTGTATCCATGAAGGATAACAGAATCATCCCCGTACTCATGACAAACAAGCCGATCAGGGCAAGAAACTTATATTTACCAGTCTTTGTAATGATTTGTCCACCGATTGTACTTGCGAATACCATGCTCAATGTCATCGGCATCATGACCAGTCCTGACTTAGTGGCGGAAGTCCCCATCACGCCTTGAATAAAGAATGGCATATACATGATGGCACCGAACATTCCTGCTCCGAGAATGAATCCGATAATATTTGAAAGGGTAAAGATCTTATTCTTAAATAATTGCAGTGGAAGCACAGGGTTACTTGCCCGTTGTTCCGTAATGATAAATAATACAAGTGCTACAACCGAGGTTGTCAGTAATCCTATGATCTGAAGGGAAACCCACTCATAATCATTTCCACCCCACGTAAAAGCGAGTAATAATGGAATGATCGTCAAGGTTAACATGACTGAACCTAAGTAATCCACTTTCAGTCCTTTATTTGGCTCCTGAGAAGGGAACATTTTATATATCATCCCGAATGCGATGAATCCTACCGGAAGGAATACCCAGAAGACCCAGTGCCAATCGGCATTATCCACAATCCAACCTCCGAGTGTCGGACCGAATACACTAGCCAAACCAAAGACACTGCTCATTAACCCCTGCCATTTCCCTCGTTCACGAGGGGAGAATAAGTCTCCTACTGCAGTAAATGCCGTGGACATAATCATCCCTGCCCCAAATCCTTGGATACCTCTGAAAATGATTAACTGGATAATGGAAGCGGAAAGTCCGTTCAAGAAAGAACCAATCATGAAGACGGCAATTCCAAGTAAGATGAAAGGCTTCCTTCCATACATATCGGATAATTTACCTACCAGAATGGCTGTTACCGAACTGGTTAACATGAAGATGGTAAATACCCAGCTATAATAATCCATACCTCCAATTTCAGAAATGATCTTGGGCAATGCAGTCCCAACGATGGTTTGATTCAATGCTGCGAATAACATGGCCGACATGATGGCAATCATGATCAATACTTTCTTGCGATGTTCTAAGTGCTCCATATTTTCTGTCTCCCTTAATATTTATAGTATGAATAATTAACCAACTTAAGTAAATGAGCATAATAGAAGGGATGACCCTTTTTATGGTCAACCCTTTTCCACTCCTACTACACTTTTGTTCCAAGTATAAAAGGATCGTATCTTCACAAACGATTACTTGCGTATTGATGAACTTAACAGTTTCTCAAACAATTCTATCAAATGGTTGATTTCGTCTTTATCAAAGGTCTGGAATAACTGTTGAAAATAGTGTGATTTTTTCTCTTCACACTGTGCCAGCACTTCCACCCCTTGAGGTGTGAGCGTCAACTCTACGACTCTACGATCTTCACTTGACCGCTGTCTTGTGATATAGCCTTTTTCAACTAATGTATCCGTAATGGATGTAATATGACTCGCAGATACTTCCATACGCTTAGAAATCTCAGAGGATTTCAATGCACCATTTTCCCTGATAAGTTGAAGCACCCGAAATTCTCCATTAGAAATGAATTCTCCAAAGATGGTTCGAATATCTGATTTCATCATTCTAAAAACGGATCTAAATAATCCTTCTAACTCGAACAATTCTTTTCCCACAAAAAATCGACCTTTCTTACACTCGATAAATACTTCACTAAGTTAACTATTAAATCATAAACATTTTACCCGATATTGTCAATGGTTTGAACTCGTTAATAACATAATGATGTTTACTCCCCATTTAGAGGATAACACGATCATCAGTGATAACCCTAAACCGCAAAGTAGCCCGGTTAGTAATCGAAGGGGGTTCGTACTTTGCCTCCACCCCCATTTTTGAGTGAATCCATCCATTAGAAGTGTACTTATGAAAATACCTCCCAATAATAGATGAACGACAGACAAGAATTGGACTAACCCTGATGCGAAAGGGATTCCGATGATAATCCCCAACAGGATCCCCATACATCTGTAGCATAACGGAAACTGTTTTCCCCATAAGATCATCGATCGTTCCTGCATTCTGTGACATGGCATAAAGGAGAGTGTAATCCATTCTTTCACTTCATTTCCCCCCTAAGGACTACAATCCGGAGTACAGTCACAGTCCGGTGAATCACAGTCAAATTTATTCCCTCGGAGAGTCGGAAGACAATCAGGTGAATAAATGGCGCAGTCCCAACAATCATTCGTCCTTTGTTTATTTTTCTGTTTTCTCTGATAGGACACGATCGTCCAGATGAACAATAGGATGCTGATAACGATTAATCCGGTAAATATCACTAACTGAAGTTTCGTTTCATACATACTCAACCCGTATACTCCAGTGATAAATAATATGAGTTCCACACTAAACAACAGAAACACCAAAAGGATTCCCCCACCCCGTGTATTACTTCATCAAATCGATTTCTTGTAATGACTGTATTATTTCTTTTTTATGTAAATTTTCTCCAATTATGACAAAGTTGGTTGGGTAATTCATTTCACCAGGCATGAAGAGGGGCATCCCATATGAATACTGAAATAATGTTGGGTGTTTCCTTCCCTGCAGCGGTACATACCCCTTCATCCTATAAATGGTATCAGATTGTGCTTTCACCCATTCCTCAAAGGCTTCTCCATTAACCTTTCCACTAAAGGTATAGACGACCGCCTGCAGAGTTAAATGATCACCGAGGGGGGCCCGTTCGTGGGAAACCGCCACTCGATCTGCCCTAAGAGAGAGGATATCTTCCATAGATACTCGGGAATAATTCGTTAAATACACTTTGGCATTCTGATTGATTTGCTGTAACTCATATGAGAAAGTTCCCTGCTCCATTTCAGTTAGCAAGTCCATTTTATTTGCAACTATGTACTGGGCATGGCGAATTTGTTCCCTCATTAAATGTAAGACTGCCGGACTGAAGTCTCCCCTGTTTCGCCACTGCAGACCATCCACCACTGTGATGATGCCCCTGAATTCGAATCGATTGGCAAACAGCGGGGACAGAATGGAGTCGACCACTTCAACCGGATGTGCCGCACCCGTCGTTTCAATGATCAGAACATCAAATTCTTCATTCAATAAAAGTTCCTGAAGCTGAGACTCCAATTTTTCCGATATCGTACAACATATGCAGCCATCCAGAAGCTCCCTTAACGCTGTATCATCATTAACTGCATCACTGTCGATTGATACATTACCTAATTCATTCATCAATACTGCCGGTTTTTTATTTTGATCCTTCAAGGATTGCAATAATTCTTTCAGTAAAGTCGTTTTTCCACTGCCAAGAAATCCTGATAATATGTATACATCCTTTTTCATGCAATCTTCCTTTCCATAGATTCCTAACAATATTCTATTAGAAAGTTAATTAGAACACAACGGACATGACCATTAAAACATCAACCTATTCACAAGAATTATTCGTCTAAAGAGCGTTATCCCTCTCTATCCACGCATAGAATGTAATATGTAATATCAGTGCAAGCTTACCGTTGAATAAACCGTTTGGAAGAAAGAGTTTCGTGATGATTCATCAAAAGGTGGGAAGAACATGTATTATGAGAAGATTGTTCCGTTAAAGTTAAGAGATTTCCTGAAGAATCCTTCTCATGAAACATTGAAGGATCTATTGCTTCATAACACCGGTGAGACGGATTATGTGGACTTTAAATCTGATTGGATCGAATTCACCAAGATGGCGAAACATATCCTGGCGATTTCCAATACAGGAGGAGGATGCATCATCATCGGTGTCATGCAATTCGATGATGGATCCATTGATCTGAAAGGGTTGACCGATGAAGAGTTTTTGGATAAAGCAGATGTTGACAATAAACTGCAACACCTGCTGCCTAAATATTTACGATATAGAACAGAAGACTTCATTTTCCCTGAAAGGACCCACCCGCTCATGAGTCTTAAACGATTTCAAGTCCTTATCATCGATTATGATCCAAGATATGTTCCCTATACTTCTATTGTCACCAGAGGGGATTTGAGATACGGTGCCATCTATGCACGGCAAGGAACAAAAACAATTGAAGCAACACATGATAAGCTGGTCGATGTCATTCTCCGCAAAGTTCAGTCTGGTGGCTCTGACAGTGATGAACGAACATTAAAGGAACATCTCGAGCATTTAAAGATCCTTCATTTGGAACATGATCAGGCGGAAGACCAGAAGTATAAGAACTATCTTCATGATTTGATCATTAGAAAAATGAAGAAGATTGAAATCTTCCTTGACCTTGATTCTTCTGAATTTCATTCTTGGTGATTGGAACTGAGAAATTCCCTAATGGCTTCTCGATTCTTTTGTTCATTCATATCCAGAACTAATCCTGCGTGTGATGTCGAAAGATCCGTGAAGCTTCCTTCTACAGGGATTCGAAGGGTTTCCACATTATCTATAGGATTTAACAAGACAGACATTCCGTATTTTATTACCTCGCTTGTTGAAGTAGAGGTTTCAACGTTATCCAGTCCTTCTCTGATTAAGGAAATGACGGTCGTAACCCCTTCACCCGATTGGATATCTTCCATGAGATTCTTTTCAGCCAGTTGAATGATTTCCTGCTGTCTTTCCACACGTCCGAAATCGTTGTCACCATCTCCCCTGAACCTTACATACTGCAGGATTTCCTCTCCTTTCAACACTGCTTTCCCGGGTTCTTTCTCCCATTTCCAGTGATTGATCATCGGCTGGGTTATCGTAACCCCGATTCCTTTTGGAAATACAAGATCCATCATATTGGTGAAATGTTGAAAATCAATCTTTACAGTATGATGAATCTTCAGGTCGAAGTTTTGTTGTATCGTTTCAGCCAGCAGTTCTTTTCCTCCCCATGAATAGGCATGATTGATTTTACTCTTCTCATATCCGGGGATATCTACGAAAGTATCCCTCATGATGGATACCAGCTTCATCGTTGATGATTGGGGAGTGTATTGTGCCACCATCATGACATCAGCACGAGATGCTTCATTCTGGCGCTGATCAGAACCGATCAACAGGAAATTAATCGGATCCTTCATCTCAATAGGAAAGGTTTCACCCTTATCACTTAAAAGGCTTTCAGGGGACGGACCTTGATCCCTTACCGGTAGACCACCATCTTTCCAAAAAGGAGAGCAGCTTATTACAACAAGGGAAGAAAGCATGATGGCAAGGAGTAACACTATCTTTTTCATATCATCACCTCATATATACTTTCATTGTTGGTAACGAATGCTTTTTCTATACGAGGTATCCGCGTCCAATTGAGCTCTCAGACATGATATAAAAAAAAATCCCAGGTTGAATTACCTGGGATCTTTTTTTATTGTTGCTTATTTAAAACTTCAATTGCTTTTTTCAATTGGGGATCGTTTTCTTTCAGCTTTTCTCTAAGGTCAGTCATAAGCTTCAGGATGGTTTCCCCATTTAGTGTACCCGTTACTTCAAGATCATTATTCCCTTGGAAGTCTTTAACAGCTTTCGTTGTTTCTTCATCGTAATAACCGTCTACTTTTCCAGGTTCAATATCCAATGCTTTTAGCATTTGCTCAGCTGTTTTAACCCCGTCGGATAAATCTTCTTCTTTCATTTCCTTATCGGGATTGATATAAGGAAGCTGTGCATAATCGGGCTGTTTTACTTCCACATCCGGTTTGATTCCCTTCTCATGAATCCAGTTACCCTTAGGTGTGAGCCATTTAGCTGTCGTGAATTTCATGTTCGATCCATCTTTGAACGTCTCAGCCGTTTGGACAGTCCCCTTACCGAATGTCTTCGTTCCAATGAGAGGAATATCATTGGATTCGCTCACAGCAGCTGAAAGAATCTCAGCGGCACTCGCACTACCTTCATCAACAAGAACGGCTGTTGGAACGTCTACCTTTTGACCTGATTCTGAAACATACTTCTCAACTTTACCTTTACTGTCTTCCACCTGGAATAATACTTCTCCTTCGGGAACAAAAAGGTTTGAAATCTTGACCGCTTGATCCAACAGACCACCTGGGTTTTGTCTAAGGTCGAGAACAAGTTTCTTCATACCTTTATCGTTCATTTCATTAAGAGCTTCTGTCAGTTCTTTGTACGTATTTTCGGAAAAACTGGTGATCTGGATTTCTGCCACACCATTATCCTTCATCTCTGCATATACCGTTTCAATCGGGATCTCATCCCTGGTGATGGTCACTTCCATCGGCTTATCCTGACCCGGGCGTTGAATGGTAAGCGTTACCTTTGTGCCTTTTTCTCCCCTGATAAGAAGGACCGCATCTGTCACTGACATACCCTGAATGCTTTTGTCATCTACCTTTGTGACGATATCGTTAGGCTGCAAACCGGCTTTTTCTGCTGGAGAACCTTTAATGGGAGAAACAATGGAAATATAGCCTTCCTTTTCCTGAATCTCCGCTCCGATCCCTTCGAACGAAGAAGAGATGCTTTCCTCAAATTTTTTCGCTTCTTCCTCATTCATGTAATCAGAAAACGGGTCTCCGACACTGTCAATCATGCCGTTGATCGCTCCGTTGACAAGAGTATCCTCATCAAGATCTTTGTAATAATTCTCATTTAATTTGTCATAGGCTTCATAGAGTTTTTGAAACTCCGAACGTTCCGTAACTCCGACGTTGACCGCTTTTTCATCGCCAAACGCCAGTGCGAACGTAGTAATCCCTGCTGTTAGGAAAACAAGGAAAAAGAGGAGCATGACAAATTTGAATTTTTTCATTTTTATGAAACTTGAATGCGTTTCCTGTTGAGATTGTTCTGTCTTATCTTGTTCCAAAGCTTCCACCACTTTCGTTGCTATGTAACTCCTGTAAATTTTCGTTTAGAATATCATGAAACATGCCACTGAGCAATCTTAAGCTCATAGCTTCTTCATTCTATCAGCTTTTCCAGCTTAGTGAAAGGAAAATCCATCGTCCCCATTATGATGTGTCAAAATCGTTGTAAAAAAACCTACTGTGCTGACAGCCAGTAAAGAATAAAGAAATGCCTCGGTCCCAATGACCGGAAAACCAACCAAAAGAACGATACTATCGAAAACAAAGATCAATTTGCCCACATTCAAGCCGAAACTTTTCCCAATCAACTGCGCCAATAAGTCTGATCCACCTGTGGCAGAATTCCCCCTCAGCATAAGACCAATCCCGATCCCGACAAACGTGCCGCCAAAAAACGCACTTATGAGCGGGGGGAAATCGACGGCCGTATGCCATTGATAAAAAAAGTCGATCATCAAGGAGGACAGCCAGAGACCGTGAATACTATTGTAAAAAAGAGCTCGGTCTTTCAGGAAAGCCAGGAAATAGAGTGGCACACTTAGTAGGATTATGGTAAGTCCCGGTTTAAAGCCAAACCAATAATGGGCAATTAGGCCGATTCCGATCATACCTCCGTCCAGGAAATGATGAGGGACGAAGAATAAATTGATGCCTATTCCAACAAAAACACTTCCTACAACAATGATGCTGAACACCCTCATCATAAACTCCACCCACCCGCTTCAAATTGGACAGCCCTATTATTGTTTTATGTGGGGTTACATGAATTCAGAACAAAGGGCGCAAGGAGTCGGCCAAGAGTTGTACATGAGGGGATTTTTCTTCTTAACTACAACCCAAAAAGGTCAGGTACCTGTGGCCCTGACCCTTTTCATTAGATTTTCTTTACATTTTGAAAGTACTCTTCCAGTGTCCAATCGTTTTCATGAATCACTTTCGAAGCGTCGCCGCCGACATATCTAAAATGCCAAGGCTCAAATTGATATTGAGTAATGGCAACCTTATCCTCAGGATAGCGAAGGATGAAACCGTATTTATACGCGTTCTCAGCAAGCCACTTTCCTTCTTTCGTTTCCGCGAACTCAATATTCACTTGAAATTGGTTGCTTTCACTAGAAATATCCATTGCTAATCCCGATTGGTGCTCACTTTGCCCAGGCGGTGCTACGGCCATGACCGCTTTTTCTTCACCATATTGTGCGATCTCCCTTTCAAGGAGCATTTTTTGGTACTCGTAGGAACGGTAACCAGAAATGGCAGTCAAAAAAACACCTTGCGCTTTTGCATCAGCGAACATTTTCTCAAGGTGCTGTGCGGCTTCTTTGCGCAGATGTGCCTTTTCGAGTTCCTGATTTCCGAATACGAAAGGCACGTTTGGTCGGACTAAATCAGCAGGTTTGTATTCGTCTAACGCGTATTCTTTATTCACAAGTGCTAATAAATTGGCTGGGTTCTGAATGACCTGCTTCCCATCCACAACCTTTACATCATTGAAGAATTGGGATTCCAACTGCAGTTCTTCAGGAACACTTTCTTCAGGTGGTTGTTCCGGTGCTGCTTGTTCATCCTGCTCTTCATCCGGTGTCTGGACCTCTGGTTCTTTCTGTTTCTCTTGCTGTTTTTGGCCAAATAAATCGTCTGACCACTCTTGTACTTGCGAGCACCCTGATAACATCACCAGAGAGGCAGCAGTTACGAAGATGATCTTTTTCATACTTTCACCTAGTTTCTCTAAAATGGTTCCATCCTCCATCTTACCATGTAAAAGGCTAGATGTAAGCAGGAGAAACTTCACAAAAATAAAAAACTGCCGATAATCCATTAAAGGATTATCAGCAGTTTCTACGATCTTACAGTTATGGATTACTCCTGAATGGCTGCTTCCAGGGCCACTTCGATCATTTCATTAAAAGTGGTTTGACGCTCTTCCGAAGTCGTTTCTTCACCTGTCAGGATATGGTCACTGACAGTGAGGACGGATAGTGCATTACGGCCATATTTGGCTGCTAACGTATAAAGGGCGGACGTTTCCATTTCTATGGCAAGAATACCATATTGAGCCCACTTTTCATGCTCTGCATTATCATTATAGAACATGTCAGCGGTGAATACGTTTCCAACCTTCAGGTTAAGACCTTTCTCAACTCCTGCATCATATGCACGTTTCAGCAGATCAAAGTTGGCTGTTGGCGCGTAATCGATTCCATTGAACGTTAATCTGTTCATTTGTGAATCAGTCGATGAAGTCATGGCAAGAATGACGTCGCGTACTTTCACATCCTTTTGGATGGCTCCACACGTACCGACACGGATTAAGTTTTGAACGTTGTAGCTTTGCATCAATTCATTGATATAGATGGAAATGGATGGAACACCCATTCCTGTTCCCTGAACGGAAATTCTTTTTCCCTTATACGTTCCTGTATAACCGAACATATTTCGGACTTCATTATAGCACGTCACATCTTCCAAAAATGTTTCGGCAATGTATTTCGCCCGTAGTGGATCACCAGGTAATAGTACCGTTTCTGCTATTTCGTTTTCTTTTGCATTAATATGTATACTCACTATCCTATTCCTCCTAACAAGAGTGTTGAAACACCATTGTAATCCTTTTTCTTATCATATGCAACGCTAGTAAATGGATGGATAGAACGCTTGATGAGAGGTCAAAATATAGTTAGAAGGAGTGATTGATCATGTCTAAAGAAAAAATGAGCAAGAAGCTGAAACAAGCGGTACAGCATGCAAATGAAACTAACCCTTCTACGCGATCCGGGACCCAGCCTAACTCTTCAAGAACAGAAAAACTTAAGTCATAAAAGAGGGGGATCCAGAAATGGGAAAAAAACATCGAAACAGAATTAATGCCCCTAAGAAAAATAATCATATCCCTAAAGAAGCATTAGATGCCGAGCATAATGCACACGGGAAAGAGAACACAGGGCGAAACAGAAAAAACGGTCCGGCGCACAATTTGTAAAAAATCATAACAAAAGGAAAGAATTCTCCCTAAGGGAGATTCTTTCCTTTTTAGTAAGTTTCGGTTTATTTAATGGATGACGATCCGATTCACTCTCTTCCATCCATTTGGCTGCAGACGGTAATAGAAATGCCCCCTCCGTCCCTCATCTATAAAGACGATGTCACGTGTAGCGATATACCTGCCCTCATAATCCTTTGGTACCAAATCCGGTACATTAAACGTTCTGAAGGTTTGATACAGGGCTTCATCATGATTATTTGCTTCTATAGAGATTCGATACACCTCTTCGTAACCTTTATCCTCCCCGTAATTCGGGGTTTGGAATATAGTCATGTCATATGTCGATCTCAAGAGCTTAGGACGAATGATTTTTTCAAGTAAAGGCATGAGTACCCCTCCATCAATATGTTGTACTCATACTATTACACAAACACTCTGTCGAATCCTTCAAAGAATCATAGGAACCTTTGTCGAATGTTACCATTATGCAAATTTATCTATAGCGTGCTGCAGTTTTGAAGCCAGTTGTAAAACATCTGAGGATTTGATTGTCATCTTGACCATGGATTCATCCATCTCGAGAGCCTCAGTCAGGAATCCACCCAAGCCCCGTGCACGTCTGTCGACTTCCAAAAGCAATTCAACCTGGTCTTCAGTTTGATTCAGGAACATGACTTCAAGTTCATCCAATTTACGCTGATAGGGACCATTGACAGGCACAAATTCAAATTCCTGGATGAATGGATATCTCCCCCTGTACCTGCGCGGTGCTTCTTCACATTCCACTTCTCGAATTCTGAAGCCAAGGTCCTGGACGGCAGTCAGGATGGAGTTAGTCAACGAGTTCGGTACAATCTCAATATAATCTTTATCTTTTGGATCGACAGCATTTTTAATATCGACCCCTGTAGCTACCCAAACCCTCGTATTGCCATAAGTAATCGGGGTTTCAAAAGGTAATACGAACGTAAAAGGGAACTCTTTTTTCTCCTGCTCCAACACAGTGAATGGATTTGAGATTTGTACCTTTTGAATTGGGGCATAATCTGTAAATTTTTTATCATCGGATTCTCGTATATATGTAGCGAAGAGAGTAAGATAGATGGCGTCTATACTCTGTTCCGTGCTTCCCCCTGTAATCTCCACAACCCCGTTGACCGTTTCTCCAGCCTCATAGCTTGACTTCTCCAATTTAGTATCGACCGTCGCAGCTCCAATTCCAATTGAAGCAAAAACTTTATTAAAAAATGACATATTACATCCTCCTCGTTTATCGTGCTTTTAATCTGCCGAGCACCCTTTTTAAATCCTCTATAAGCTCGGAACCCTCATGATATTCTTCTTCAATCTGCAGAAGCCTCCTTAGCACACCTTTTGTAGCCTGATGAATCGCTAGCTCCTCTTCCCAGCTTTTTTCCTTATTACATCTTGACTCATAAGATGAATATAGTAAAAATAACAGGAAATGACCGATTGCGTAAAAATCACTTTTCTTCGACTTTTCCCTCATATGATCCCTATGCTTCTCAAGGCTTTCCGACCCTGAGGACATTTCACATACGAGACCAAAATCGATGATTTGCAGGCCACTATCACCAAGCAGGATATTCGGAATTCTTAAATCCCGGTGTACATACCCTTTATGATGAATGCAGTCCACTAATTTCACTAACTGTAAAACGATTAGTAAGGATTCTTCCTCTGAATACTTTTTTCCTTCCTGAAATATCAATTCCTCAAAGGTCCGACCATTCATCTTCTCCATTAAAAGATATGGAATCCCCTTATGCTCACCAGCCCTTAGAAATGCAGGGAAGCTTGGATGAGATAAAGTTTCTAGTGCATCCCTTTCATTTCGGACATATTGGACGTGATCGCTAAATAACTTTTTGTAAGGGCGTATTCGTTTCAAAATCGCTTCTTCACCATTTTGAAGTGTAACCGAGTAGGTTGTGCCATAACTACCCTTTCCCACCAAATGGTTGATTTGAAACCCATCGATGATGGTACCTGGTTTCCAGGTGTATTCAAATGCATTAATCAACCTCTGAAAAAGCGTGGTGATCATATATGCTTCATCTCCCTGTCAGCTGCTAAAGAAACTGGAGAAAAAGCTTTTACTCTTATGCTTTTTATAGTGGTGATGTCCAAAATGTTTATGTTTTGATGATTTATACTTTTTCCAGGAGTCACTGGAACTGTAGTGATGATGCCTCGGGGATCTTATTAAACTTTTAATAATCTTCTTCAACATAAGCTAACCTCCCAAGAATGTTTCATGGAATATCGTATTAATATATACGAATTATTTTGAAATTAGTTTCATCATAGGTAAATATTTTTCACTATATATTGAGAGGCGGGATCACTTGGGTTATTCACCGTTTCTGAAGATTTTAAACCTATTTAAAAAAGGGAATCAAGATCATTCATCACCACTTCTTGACAAACATGAGATTAGCCGGTTATACGAGCAGATGAAGGAGGAACCGTTTCCAAAGGTTTACTTCCCTGGTGATCAGTCATTATATAAGGAAATTACCAACAAAGTAAAAAAAGGGAATGTTAATAATCTGACAAGAACCTCTTTCTATCTCGATTTTTTCAAGAAGCATCCTGAACTTCACTGGGCCTTTCTAGCCCATATGGTATCCAGGAATGCCGGTTATCATATGACAGATCTCCGGAGCCCTTTATTTTCCCATGTATTAGGTGCAGGTGAACACCGATCCCTATTCTCTTTTCTTGAAAGATGCAATGCAGCCATCTTCAACGACGCATATCCACAGTTGTTATTGTATGAAAATTGGAAATTAACCCGGGAACCTCCTTTTCACCTCTTAAAAAAATTCAAAGTTTCAGTATTCATGCATAAGATGTGGGACGAATTTATTAAAACAGGGAATCAACACGTAATGACCATTGCCCTTATTATGAATGAGCAGCACATGATTCAAAAGCGGATCTTATCAGACCCGAATTTGAATATCGGCATCGATAGGTGGAAATTCTTTTTGCAGGATCGTCTGGAGTTCACTTCCATACTCTTCCCTTATGGAAAGTACCTTCCCTATTCCCTTGCCGGACTTTCTGTTTCCCACTTTGAAAAAGTGGATCGCAGGATATTGTTAGGTAAGAGGTTATATAGTATTTTATTCCGTCCCAGCATCTTGCCTACTGCAACTACATTTTCCAGCCGCCATCCTCACACCGGATCCCGTGTTGATTATTGGCCGCATCTTTATTCGAAAGAAGAGAAGAAAAATCGTCTATTCAGCCCTATTTTAACGTCTGCATGGGAGAACGAGCCTGCAATACACTTCTCATCGCAGGATTGGTTTAGTGATCAAACTGTTGATGTGATGACACCCCTTCTCTCTATGGTCACCCCCCAGCATTTCTCTATGACCCGTAAATGGAAGACGCGTACTACTATCCTGGTTAATCTAACGAGGGATTAACTCAAAATAAAATGCCTCCATGCTTCAATAAGAAGGCATGAGAGACATATAAGAGTTAATCCCTGTTATATGAATGGTCGTTCCAGACTTTATGAATTCCATATCGATGGTTGAAAAGACTATACGTCATCTTCCCATTCTTCATCAATGATACATTTGGCAATCAGATACTCGAATGTGATATCCGCTATTTCTTCCAGCTCATCTTCTGACGGTACATATCCTCTTTGAATGAGTTCTTTCATAAAGAACTCTGCAATTTCCTCGGTGTCGATAAACACTTCTATCTCCCGCATGTGATCGCCCCCTTTGATTCTCAATTTATGACACTACGCTCCCGGTTATGCCAGGAGAAAAAAGTTTTCATAAGACTTTAAAGACAAGCATAGACTTTATCATCAAAGGAAGAGGAGCGATAATATGTTACATACGATTGCCCAAAAAACGAAATCAATGTTAAAAGATCTTGAAAACGGTGAAGGGATGATGGTTTCGGGCATGCAATGGATCCTTCGTGTCATCCTTCTGTCCTTCTTGGTTATAAGCGTTCCTGTTTTTCTTTATATTATGTGGCTTATTCCTTCTCTTTAACGATAGATTGTGAGTTAGTGTGGTTTTTCAACTGTTCTAACACATAATCCATCTTATTCTTGTATTTACTATCCTGAAATAGGAGATAAAGTGTTTTATAATCATTGTAATGATCGAGTAGCTGATCGATCCAGGTTGGCTTCGGGTGCGCAGGTGAATGGAGCCCTTTGGATTTCCCTTCCTTTTTTTGTGGGAAGACGAACCCATACTTCTTTATAAATGCTTCTGCCTGCTCTTCATCTGCAACAAGGGTAATTTCATCTTCATCTGCCTCGAGCCATTCTCCATCAGTGATCCTCATCAATTCATAGATAACGTCTTCCCAGGCATCATCCTTATACCGCCATATTTCTGTCCTGAAACCGACTACTTTAAAGAGATCCTCTTCATATCCCTTCACAATCACAAGATCGCCAAACAGAAATTTATATTCAATATCGATCTGTTCCTGTTCAAAAATGTATCCATCATAAGAATCCAGCAGTTCCAATGCCTTCTCCTTGAATAATCCTTCACTTTCGTTAACCTCATATAAAAACTCTCCGTCAAGCTTTTTAATATCGGTAATCTTTCCTACAGTACCATAGATTGTAACGACTACTGTTTCCCCAACTCTGAATCTAGGCTCTTTTCGTTTCTTCATTCTCCCCTCACCCTTAATCGCCTTTTTTATATGATATGCAATAACAATCATAACGGTATACACGAAATCCCTGACTACCTTTTCTTTCGGGTAAGAAATATTTTCATGTTATGGCCATAAAAGAGTCAAATAGCTTAAGATAAGGTTTATCCAAGACAGTTTATGCTTTTCACCTCTCAAAGGAAAGTGCTGGTTGATTAAAAAGGACCGACGTTTGTGAGGTACAAATGTCAGTCCGATGGCTTAGGGTATTTAGATTAATCTTTTTCTTCTAATTGATAATGGTCCCATGCACTGTCGAAAATGGACATGCTTTCGAGGTAATGACCATTCATTTCCAGGTAAGAGCTGATTTCGTGATACTGCTCTGATTGTTTAGGGAAACTGTGATCATCATAAGCTGAATTTGCGAATTGGGTAATATCATCCTTGGCAGTAGGTTGCCTAAATTTCATTAAGTAATGATAAAAGGATTTTCTCATCTCTTCCACCTGCCCTTTTTGTTTCTTTTTTAAAGGATAGCGGAAGATAAAGAATTCGTAAAGTATTTGCCATGAATGGAAGCATACCCAGTATTGCACCATTTAAAAACGAAAATAATTTTTCTTTAACAAGCGGGGAAGGTTCATTAATTCTTTATAGGGAATCACTTTGTCTATCAATCTGGTATCAATCAGCATCAGTTGATCTTCAATCTCATTGATGACGGATTCTTCCTGGTACTCCATTCCACAATGACTGCAGCTCATGCCCGGTACATCTGCAATCTGAATCGCACGTGAGCCATCTGGCAGTTCCCAGTACACACTGGTCAGATGTGCGTGTGCCGAGTTCTCTTCGCACCATTCGCATGCTTTATGACTAACCATTGATCTTTCCTTCCTTTTCATCTTTTTTATCTTCATTCATTTTTGAAAGCATCGCTTTATGTTTCTTTTCCTTCAACTGATCCCTTTTTCCCCGGAAGTCCTTAAGGGAATTGTGATCTGGATTCTCTTGATATTCCTTGCGGCGCTCCAGGCGTTTAAGTCCTGCTGGTGTAAGTGATGAATGGGTCTGGTTCATCAATCCGGCAATTCCTATGGTCGGTTCTTTGATTTCTTCATCATGATACACTTCCTTGAAGTACTCATCCGCCCTTCCTGCGACGTATTCCTCCGGTTCCGGATAAGTGGAAATGACTCCTTCAAAATTACGGACAACTACCTTCGACGCACTTTGCGAAATGAGATAATTGGGTTGAAGGGAAATCTTCCCTCCCCCTCCAGGAGCGTCCAGTACAAAGGTTGGAACAGCGTAACCAGATGTGTGCCCCCTCAACCCTTCTATGATTTCGAGTCCCTTACTGACAGGTGCCCTGAAATGACCTATTCCTTCAGATAAATCACATTGATAAATATAATATGGGCGCACTCGAATCTTGACCAGGTCGTGCATAAGTTTTTTCATGATCGGGACACTGTCGTTGATGCCTGCCAGGATCACTGCCTGGTTTCCGACGGGGACCCCTGCATCCACAAGCATCTCACAAGCCTTCTTGGATTCTTCGGTTATTTCAATCGATGTATTAAAGTGGGTATTTAACCATACCGGATGATACTTTTTTAAGATATTACAAAGGTTTTCCGTGATCCGCTGCGGGAAGACGACGGGTGCTCTTGTTCCAATCCGAATGATTTCGACATGGGGGATGTCCCTAAGGTTCTTTAAAATATACTCAAGAATCTGATCATTGATCAAAAGACCATCCCCACCAGAAAGCAGTACATCCCTTACCGCCGGTGTCTCCCTGATATAGTCAATGGCTGCATCAAGCTGTTTCTTGGGAACTCCCATCCCGATCTGTCCCGAGAATCTTCTTCTAGTGCAGTAACGGCAATACATCGAGCATTGATTGGTGACAAGAAACAACACTCTGTCAGGGTACCGGTGTGTCAATCCGGGAACGGGTGAATCTTCATCTTCATGTAATGGATCCTCTAAGTCATACTTCGTTTTATGGATTTCCTCTCCGATCGGTACGGACTGCATCCTGATCGGACAGCGCGGATCGTCCTCATTCATGAGCCATGCATAATACGGGGTAATATTCAACGGAATGGTCTTGGTTGAAATTCTGACGCCTTCTTCTTCCTCTGGAGTCAGATTCACCACTTTCTTCAAGTCATCAAGAGTTCTGATTGTGTTCGTAAGCTGCCATAACCAATTATTCCATTGTTCATCTGTGACATCTTTCCAGAGCTCAATATCCTTCCAATCCCTCTTTGGTTTATAGAGATTCATTTTCATCTACTCCACCAACTTTCAAAAAGTTTGTTTCCACCAGACTAAATTGGTCCGCTTTAGAACCCCCTCTGCATGACGATTAGATCTCTTTAGGCACCGTTACAGTTCACTTAAATCCCTTTCCCAGAGATTCATGTCTTCCATTTTGTCAAAGATGATGCAGTTATTCGCCAACCTTCCTCTGTACCTGTATCCGAGCTGATGAAAGGCTGCATTCATGCCAAATGAAAGCGCCCTTGCAATGGTATAGGCACAAAAAATATTTTGTTGTATTAATTCGTTTTCCAATCTACGTAATAAGTGCTTCATGTATCCTCCCTTTCGATGAGAAGGCCTTGTCGCACAATCTGTCAGTTCGGCATTTTGATTGGATGCTGATACCTCTGCTGAGGCGGCACTGATAATCTTGCCATTCTCTTCGATGCACACAAAGATTGTCCCATTTTTCATGGATTCTTTCACATAGTCGGGATCATGCAAGGGGACGGGATAAAGCTTGAACACCTCCTGATACAGATCCGCTAATTCGTGAGCATGATCAACGCTTGCAAGAGTAATCGATCCAGTCACATCCACTTCTTTTTTATCAAGTTTTTGAACGGCTCTGAGAATATCATCTTCTTCTTTCCAATAAGAGCTATTCCTTCTTTCATCTGTCAGAAATCCACTCATAAAGAAAGCCCGGTCCCCACTAAAGTAACCGTTTACTCCCCCTTCCAGAACAAACCCCTTTTCCAGTAGATAAGAGACCTGATTGAACCTTGCCTTCACCAAGATCTTTTCAAATCGATGAGTAACTGCCTCATCCATCACGTATTCCCAAAGCCTGGCTACGTTGCCGTTGAACCCATCCACCCTGAGTCTGCGATTGTAACTGTCTTTGTAAACAGTCGCTTCGAGTTTAGGTTGTTTAATATACTCGTATATTTGCATTCTGCAAGCCCCTTTTTAACAAACATATGAGCAGATGAGATAAGTTATGAAACAAACAACCATAAAAAGGGAACAACCTCAAATGTCATGTGAGTTGTTCCTTCCCGATGCGATATCTACAAAACAGCTTATAATGGTGGAAGTACCTTTAGGGGAAGCGAAGAGTACTATAGGCAACCTATTACCCTTTACCCAAAATTGCAATCAATTATCTCGATTGATTACACCAATCCATCATAAAGAGTGCCAGTATTTCGGCAGTTTGATACAGCCTCTCTAATTCAATGTATTCGTTTGCATCGTGTGCGACTTCTGTTGTTCCCGGCCCGAAAATGACTACAGGTATACCTCCACCTTGTGATAAAATACCGCCATCCGTTCCCCATGGCGAGGCTTCAATGACAGGAACCGCTCCCATCACCTGTTTGGCATGCGCTGACAGGGTATTGACCAGTTCATGGTCACTTGGAAGATTTCCGGGCTGCCAACGTCCTCCAAACCATTCTACCTCAACAGGATGCTCCAGAAACCAGGGATCAACTGTCTTCAGGTTGGATACCGTTGATAGAAATTCTTCTTCTACATCCCTCATTGTTTCCCAAGGACCGACTCCGATCCTTCCTTCTATGACAGCCATATCCGGGACTGAAGATGGCCATTTCCCACTCTCTATCCTACCGATATTCACTGGTAATGGAATCGGGATATTGCTATATAATGGATCATCGACTCTGTCGTTACGTTGTTTTTCCAGTTTTTGAAGAGCCTGAACGACCGTATATGCTTTATCTATTGCATTTATCCCTTCATACCTGGTTCCCCCATGGGCAGATTTCCCCTTAACCCTTAAACGAAACCACATGGATCCTTGCTGTTTGGGGAAAATCTTCATATTTGTCGGTTCGGGAATGATGGCAGCATCCGCTTTATAGCCCCTTAATAACGCAGCTAAGGTCCCTGTTCCACCACTCTCCTCCTCGATGACACTTTGAAAGATGATATCCCCTTTTAAAGGGGTATCGAGTTCCTTTACGACTTCAATGGCAAGCAGCAACGCTGCGGACCCGCCTTTCATATCCGTAGCCCCCCGGCCGTATAGCTTCCCATTCTCGATGATCCCGCTATAAGGATCATGGACCCAGCCCTTCCTATCCCCTTCAGGTACAACATCGATATGTCCGTTTAAAAGGAGGCTCCTTCCTCCCCCGGTTCCTTTCAGGACTCCGACTACATTTGGATTTCCTTTAAAATCTTTTCGATCACATCGATAAAACGGATGATGTTTTATATCATTTTCACTTATCTCCCATATATCAAGCTCCAGCCCAAGCTTCCTGCACTTTTCAATGATGATGGCCTGCGCCTTTGACTCATTCCCCCTGACGCTATCCTCCTGGACTAGCCTTTGCAGAAGCTTGATTGTCCGCTTCTTTTTATCTTCAATTATTTCTTTGATGAGACGATGGGTCTCCATTAGTTTTCCTCCCCTACCTTATATATCTGATCTCAGGGCTCAAGCTGAAACGGGCTTCTGTTGACTCCTCTATATCCTTAATCGTGAATGGATGAAAAATCTCAATCAGGAATAATTGATTTTCTTTAATGGTGAATACAGCTCGATCGGTGATGATCATCGAAACACAGCGGCCCGCTGTTAAAGGCAGGGTACATTCCCTTACCACTTTGCTACCGCCTTGTTTGTCCAAATGCGTCATCAGTACAATGACCTTCTTGGCTTTCGAGGCAAGTTCCGTCGCGCCCCCCATACCAGGAACTTTTTTACCCGGTATGATCCAATTTGCGAGGTCCCCCTTCTCACTTACCTGCAGTGATCCAAGTATGGTCAAATCGATTTTGCCCCGACGTATCATGGCAAAGGCAATGGAGCTGTCTGTGTAGCATCCCCCATCCATCAGTGAGACAGGGAATCCTCCTGCATTACATAAATTCTCATCTTCAGCACCTGTCACTGGCGCAGGTCCGATGCCTATAATTCCATTCTCAGATTGAAATACGACAGGGAATTCCGGGGGGAGGTGATTGGGGACGAGGGACGGTATGCCGATCCCTAAATTGACAATCATATTTTCTTTGACTTCCTTTGCTGCTCGCATGGCCATCTTATCCTTTAATTCGTTTCCCAGGCCCATTTCCAATCGACTCCTTTAGACAAAACGATATGATCCACAAATACACCTGACGTAACAATTTCTTCTGGATCCAACTCCCCATAATTTACGATTTCAAGAGCCTCAACAATCGTAACGTCAGAAGCCATCGCAATGAGCGGATTTGTATTCCTTGCGCTCTTATCATAAATGAGGTTTCCAAAGGTATCTGCTTTTCTTGCGTAAACGATGCCAACTTCAGCAACCAGTGCGCTTTCGAATACATAACGACTTCCATCCATTTCAAGGAAGGTCTTCCCTTTATTCAAATATGGATCATCAACCCCAATATCGCTTACAATTCCTTTCAGGCCCACTCCACCTGCCCTGATCCTCTCAGCCAATATACCTTGTGGGGAGAATTCAACTTCAAGCTTCCCCTCACTCATTAACCTTCCCGCGATCGGATTCGAGCCGATATGGGAGGCGATCACTTTCTTCACTCGATTCTGTGCCACTAATTGTCCAATTCCGATATGTGGAAATCCTGTGTCGTTTCCAATGATCGTAAGGTCCTTCACACCCCATTTCAACAAATGATTTATAATGGTAGGAGGAGATCCGACTCCTCCAAAACCGCCGAACATCAGTGTCATTTCATTTTGAAAAAAATGCCGAATTTCTTCATAATCACTCATTTTATTGTGATGGGAGGACATTTACTTCACCTTCCATTTCTCTGTAACCATTTGAAAGGTGTTCCTCAGCCGTTTTGCCATTTCTTCGATCTCCCTTTTCGTACTGTTTAAAGGCGGTGCTACCATAATGGCCGAGCCCTTTCTGCCGTCTATCCCTGCAGCTGCAGGATATAGTAAAATGCCATTATCAACACCGGATTGAACGATAAACGAAGTGAATTCGCCACCACGTTCGGTAAATTCAATTCCGAGCATGAGACCCCTTCCCCTTATATCTTGAATAAATGAAAATTCACTTTTGTATCTTTCAAGCAGATTTCTTAAATACGTCCCTTTCTGTTCGACGCCTTCAATGATGTTTTCAGAATCGATCAGCTTAAGGACGGCGAGTGCAGCAGTTGCAGACAAGGGATTGCCACTAAATGTATGGCCACTCATGATCACTTTACTTCCATGTAAAATCGGTTCCATGATTTTCTCTGAAATGAGGGTCGCTGCAATGGGCGCATATCCTGCGCTAAGGCCTTTCCCGATCGCCACGATATCAGCTTCGACTCCCCATTGCGAAAGTGCCAGAAAGCTCCCTGTCCTGCCGCATCCGGTCATCACTTCGTCTGAAATAAACAATACGTCATGTTTATCACAGATCTCCTTTATTCGTTGATAATATCCTCTAGGTGGGGTGATAGCACCGCCTGCTGCTCCGATAATCGGTTCTGCAATAAACGCTGCCACATTGTCAGATCCAATCCTTGCAATCATTGTATCCAGTTGGGACGCACATGCCAGACCGCAAGAAGGGTGAGTCTTACCAAATGGACAGCGTGCACAATAAGGTGGCTCGATGGTCGGCCAATCACCTAAAAATGATTCAAAACGTTCCCTTCTTGCAGGGTGACCTGAAGCAGATAAAGCCCCAAATGTTATTCCGTGATAACTGAGCCACCTGGATAAGATCTTTCTTTTCATCGGTTTCCCCTGCTCCTGCCAGTGTTGAATAGCGATCTTGATGGCTGTTTCCACTGCCTCGGATCCACTATTCACAAAGAAGGTCCATGGATAACCTGTTTTGTCATTCAGAAAAGCCGCTAAATCCTCTGCAGGCTGATTACTGAACTGTGATCGATAGACAAATGCCACTTTGTTTCCCTGATTCACGATAGATTGCAGAATATCTTCCATACCATGTCCCAAATTTGCCGTCACCGCTCCAGAACAGGCATCAACATACTCACGTCCTTCTGTGTCATATAAATAAACACCCTTCCCATAATCAATCGTCGGATAATGTTCTCCAATCAATGGCTTTATTAAATGCGAATGAGGCATTGTTCACCCTCCTGAAAGAATCAGATTCGTACTCTCTTTCGATTCGCTAATCTGGATGCTCATCAAGATTTCCCTTACCTTATTCATATGTATGAAAAACCGAATCTTTCTTTCTTTATAAAAAAACAACCTTTCGTTGGATAATTTCGCACATTGTGATGTTCGAGATCGATTTTCTGAAAATATGGATTCTACTTTCTATGATTGAAATATACTAAAATTCTTAAAAATTCGACAGAAATTACTGAAATTGACTAGATATATTAGGTCGATATGTATAAAATAATGGTAAGTTCATCCTATGATGCTACTTTTTGCTTATCTTCAGGAGGGGGAAACGGTGAAAAAGATTAGAGAAAAATGGCCAAAAGCACCAAAAAGAAAGAAAATAAAGAAAGAGAGAACGAAAAGCAACTTCGGTGTCTTCTCTTATTTTCGTACCATACGAGGGAAAGTGGTATTATCATTTGGGTTATTAACGATTGTACTATTAATCCTCTCAGCCACATCCTACTTCAATATGATGAAGCTGGAGAAAGAAATCGACACGCTGATCACCTATGATATGAAAGTGGATACGAAGTTAAAGGATCTTTCCAAAGTATTGAATGACATCGAAATCGGGGAACAAGGATTTGTCATAACTGGGGCTACAGGGTTTTTAGCACCCTATCAAAATGGGCAAAAAGAAGTGGAAGGTCAGATCGAGGACTTGAATAAGCTCTTGAAAGATGATCCTGACCAGCTTGATAAGATGGGTAAGATTCAGGCCCAATACGGTTTCTGGATGCAATTTGTAGACCGGGTGATCGAAACCAGAAAAGATGATGGTCTCGAAAAGGCGGCCAAGCTCGTAGAAACAGGCGTGGGTAAGAAGTACCTGGATGGAATTCGTTCGTATGTCGATATGATCGTCGTTGATCAGGAGAAAGATTTGAATGACCGGATCGACTCCCTCAACCAACAGGTGTATATGTCTAAGATCGTCACCATCGGATTAGCGGCATTCGCCGTTCTTTTAGCGGTTTTCTTTGGAATCATTTTATCTCATACCATTAAAACCAATACAAAGAAAATTAGCACATCCATTTTAGAGATCGCGAATGCAGGCGGGGATTTGACGAAACGAATCAAAGTCAAATCCAAGGATGAGCTGGCTGGACTTGCATCTGATACGAATCAGCTCATTGGCGGGATCGCCACCCTTGTAAAACAGGTTTCTGAAATGGCCGAAAATGTGTCGGCAAGCAGTCAGGAGCTTCTTGCTTCTGCAGAGGAAACCTCACGCACAATCACTTCCATTGCGGAAACCAGCAGTGAAATTGCCGCGGGAAGCGAACAGACCACCCATCGCATGTCATCGTCATTAGAGAAAATGAATAGCCTTGAGGAAGCAGCACGCTTTTTATTCAATCAGGCGGAACTCGTAAGGGAAACCGCACGTGATATGAGAGTCGTAGCGGAAAAAGGCGGAAAAACCGTCCAAGCTTCTTCATCTAAGATGATGCGTATCGAAGAAACCATGTCCAACACGAGTGAAACCGTTGAAGCACTGGGTCAGCGTTCATCGCAAATCACCACCATCATCGGAACTATTACGGACATTGCCGAACAAACCAATCTTCTGGCACTGAACGCTGCCATTGAAGCAGCACGGGCTGGTGAACATGGACGAGGGTTTGCAGTTGTGGCGGATGAAGTCAGAAAGCTAGCCGAACAATCCCGACAAGCAGCCAAGGGAGTGACGGAAATCGTCCACAGTATCCAGGAAGAAGTCAACATCATCATTAAGCAAAACTCAGACGGCGTAAAAGAAGTGATTGCAGGAGTAGAGATCACCAACGAAACCAATGCATCACTTGAAGATATATTAAGTCAAACAACGAAAACAACAGTTGTAGTGGATGAAATGGTGGATCATATTCAAGAAACTCTTTCTCTCAGTCAAGAAGTGGCCACTTCATTTGCCCATGTAAATGAAATCGCAGAATCCACCGCTTCTAATACCGAGACCACTGCGGCGGCTTCTGAAGAAGGGTCTGCTGCCATGGAACAAGTCACTGCAAGTGCATCAGAGCTTTCCCAACAAGCTGAAAAACTGAAAGAGTTGATTTCAAGCTTTAAAATCTAATCCAAAAAGAGCTGCCGAATCGGCAGCTCTTTTTTTCATCATTATTTTCAAAGAATCGAAACCACAGATTAATGTCCGCAGTAACAAACGGCTCCAATAATAATCAACAGGATGAATAAAACAACGATCAACGCAAAGCCATTACCGCCACATCCAGCAACCGGATAAGCATACCCACCTTGATAACATGGATCGCAGCAACCATATCCATAGTTCATACCTATCACTCCTCAGGGAATTTATTTATTTACCTTATACTCTATGTCATACACCTAGAAAGTGTTTGTGCATTCGCCCATTTAATCCGGAGATACTCCTTTTCTCCATGAACATCTTTCTATATAATGAGGAGAGTTTATAGAAAAGGCAGGAGATATGGCTGTATGAAATGGTTTTTCAAATCATTTATTAACGGGGTCCTGACGATTGTTCCAATCGCGCTAGTTGCCTACGTTGTATACAAAATGTTCTTATTTTTCGATGGGTTGTTAGGAAATATCCTAAAACCGTACCTGGATGAAAACTACATTCCCGGAATCGGGCTCTTTACCACCATCATACTGTTAACGATTCTTGGATGGTTGTCAACTAAATTTTTCACAGGGACCATCATACGGATAGTGGATATCCTTCTACAAAAAATCCCTTTTATCAAAACAATTTACTCGGTCATCAAAGATACCATTCATTCTTTCCTCGGTGAAAAGAAGTCATTCTCAAAAGTGGCTCTCGTCACTATGCCCGGTACCTCAATGAAATGTTTGGGTTTCATTACGACTGAAAACCTGGAAGAGTTACATGATGAACTAAATGATCACGTAGCCGTTTATATTCCTCAAACTTTTCAGGTGGCCGGTGTGACCTTCTTAATTCCGAAAACAGATATTGAAATACTGGATATTAAATCGGAGGAAGCGATGAAATTCATTTTATCAGGCGGGATGACGACGAAGAGCGATAAATAGTGGGAGAAGGATTGTACAGGTTATGTCATTTCAGGGTTATAACCTCTATTATGAAAGAGCGCGGTTATATTAGGGCTATTTCCTTATTGAACTCCTACCCTACATACCTATATGACTTTGCCATCAGATCTAATTTCATCATTTATCAAGTTAATTACGCCATTAACCATTAAATGGAAATCGGACGTTTGATCTCATAACAAAAAATCTATTGACATCAAATAAAAAGACCGGCTTCTTCGCCGGTCCTTCCATTTTTTATTATTTTGCAGAAATCTCAAACACGTCTTCCTGTCCTGCTGTAACGCTATTCACGTCTTTTTTCAATAGGTCACCCATGTCATCCCCGTTCGTGATGATGATTGGTGTGATCGTGCTCTTCGCTTTTTCCCGTACCAATTCTAAGTCATACGTAATCAAAGGATCACCGATACTTACTTTTGAACCTTCTGAAATATGCGCTTCGAAACCTTCACCATTCATTGAAACGGTTTCAAGTCCGATGTGGATGAGAATTTCAGCGCCGTTTTTCGCTTTGATTCCAACGGCATGTTTTGTAGGGAAGAGCTGCATAACCTCACCATCGACTGGAGAAACGACCTTACCGATTGTCGGATCAATGGCAATTCCATCTCCCATCATCTTTTGAGAAAACACAGGATCCGGTACCTCTTCAAGGGGTTTCACAGAACCCGATAATGGCGCGACGGCAGTGACCGTTTTAGGTGCTTCTTCTTTTTTACCAAAAAGTTTTTTAAGCATCATTTTCACCTTCCTATTCATTTTTTATATACACATATGTAACTCATTGTAAACATGAGAAGTATATTTTAGCACATATGTGAATGCTTTCACAGCAATTCATTATGTTAGAATAACTTCTTGTATGTCCCATACCCTTCTTCCTCCAATTTCTCGACCGGTATGAACCTGAGAGCGGCGGAATTGATACAGTAACGAAGTTTAGTCGGCCCGGGACCGTCATTAAACACGTGACCCAGATGTGAATCAGCTTCTTTGCTTCTTACTTCGGTACGTACCATAAAGTGACTTCGATCTTCCTTTTCTGAAATTTCCTCATCATTGATCGGTTTGGTGAAGCTTGGCCATCCACAACCGGCATCATACTTGTCTTTGGAACTGAAAAGAGGCTTCCCGGAAACGATATCCACATAGATCCCATCTTCGAATGTATTCCAGTACTCGTTCCAGAAAGGTGGTTCCGTCCCATTATTTTGAGTGACATCATATTGTTCAGATGTTAACTTTTTCTTTAGATCCTCTTTACTCATTCTTTTCCCCCCAATGGTTTTCAATAAATGCAACTCTGCCGGATCCCCTGCTGTAACGGTTATAATGTCCGGGATTCTTCTTATAATAATCCTGGTGGTATTCTTCCGCAGGATAAAATTCGGTAGCAGGCAGAATCTTTGTGGCGATCGGCTTAGAGAACTTCCCTGAATCTTCCAGCCCCTTTTTTGATTCCTCTGCCAGTCTTTTCTGCTCTTCATCATGGTAAAAGATGACGGTTTCATATGATTGGCCCCTGTCAAAAAACTGGCCGCCGGGATCTGTCGGGTCGATTTGCTGCCAGTATACTTCCAATAACTTCTCATAAGGAAAAACAGCAGGGTCATATTCAATCTGAACCGCTTCATAATGTCCTGTCGTTTCGCTGCAGACTTCTTTATAAGTCGGATTTGGAACGTGTCCACCTGTGTACCCGGATGTCACACTGCCGATTCCAGGCTGTTCATCAAACGGTTTCACCATGCACCAAAAACATCCACCGGCAAATGTAGCTCTTTTATAGTCTGAGGTACCTGACATAATTCATCATCCTTTCTGAGATCATTCTCTTTCACTATTCCCTCTGTATGAGATTTTAACGCATTCCCATTCAAAAGGGAAAGGATTAAGCTTGCTGGGACGGTTTCATCACCGGTAGGTATTTCATTTTCATTCAGCCACCATCAAAAAAAAGAGCGCCCTTAAAAGGGCACTCTTCCGTCAATATTTAAGCTTCCTTTGCTTCCCGATGTTTTTCCATTTTTTTCGTTCCAATGATTCCAACCGTTTATTTCCCCGTCTTTCCATATATGCGATTTCTTTTTGAAGCTTCTGGAAATGTTCGAGCCTTTCTTCTGAGAGGGTCCCCTCATCAATTGCCCCGCGGATTTTACAGCCGGGTTCATCCAGATGGCGGCAGTCAGTGAAACGGCAATGAAGGGCTAATTCCTCTATATCATGATATTGTGTGGATAAGCCTTCCTGCCCCTGCCACAATTGGATTTCTCTCATACCCGGTGTATCGATGATTGAAGCACCATTTTCTAATAAAAACAATTCACGATGAGTGGTTGTATGGCGACCTTTATCATCAGACTCCCTTATATCCTTCGTCTTCTGTACATCAAATCCTACAAGAAGATTCGTTAGTGTAGATTTCCCCACACCTGAAGAACCGACCAGTGCAACGGTTTTCCCCTCGGACAAATAAGGCATCAATTCCTCAATCCCATCCTGATTCACAGCACTTATCGTTACGACTTTCGCACCAATTAATATATTTTCCACTTGGTTTTTCTTCTCTTCACTATCCGTGCACGTATCGGATTTCGTCAAGACGATAACGGGGTTTGCCCCGCTTTCCCAACAGAGAAGCAAATACCGTTCCATCCTTTTACTGTTAAGATCGTCATTTAATGAAGAAAGGATGAACACCGTATCAATATTTGATGCGATAATTTGCTCCTCTGCTTCATTACCTGCTTTTTTCCTGGAAAATTTGCTCGTCCGAGGCAATACTTTTTCAATGATTGCTCCATCCCCGCTTAGGAGAACCCAGTCTCCTACTGCAGGCAGATCTTCCCGTTGAACGGTTTCAAACCTAAGCTTTCCGGAAATCTTGCTTAAACTTTCACCTGTCTCCGTCATGACCATATAGGCTCCTCTTTGTTCAGTCACAACCCTACCCAAAATGAAGCCTTCTTCTGCCATATGATTCATTAATTTAAACACTTTTTCTCTATTATTCAACTTGTTTCCTCCCAAAATAAAAAATCCATTGCGTGGTTTCACACGTCAACGGATTTTTTTCGGAAGAAATGAAAAATCAAAGAATCCCGTTAAAAGTGAGTTGACGTGCAGAACCGATAAAATGTGTACATACATTAGATAAGACAATTAATGATCGACTCATATGACATCACCCACTTTCTCAATTAGTACTTTCATTATCCAATATTTTCATTTGTTTGGCAAGTGATATTTCAGATTTTTATAAAAAATAGGTACTTTCACCATTTTTTCTCCCCGGCATATTCTATTGTGTTAATACAGATAAAGGAGAGATACGGATGAGCCAACATGATTATTTAACGAAAGCGGCGATGTATGACTTATTATCCGGTTATTATAAATATACTGATCCAGCCATGTACGTTCATTATTATCATAAACACCTTAAATACATGAGGCTTGCATTGCAGGCACAGAGAGCTGACATGACCACTTCCGCTCAACCGTCTTACGTTAGGGTGCTGCATGCCGTACCAGATGCTCCGAATGTAGATGTATATGTAAACGGGAACCGGGTATTACGGGATGTGGCCTTTAAAGATGTGAGCGATTATTTGACACTTCCTGCCGGTAAATACCATATTGATGTCTACCCTGCAGGAACGAGTGTGACGACGGTCATTAGTAAGAAAGTAAAAATTGATCCCGGTAAGATATACACACTGGCAGCTGTTGGAACTCTTAATAAAATGCAATTATTGCCCTATCTCGATGACCCAACAGTTCCAAGCGGCGAAACAAAGGTGAAATTCATTCACCTTTCCCCTGACGCCCCTGCTGTCGATATTGCGGTCAAGGGAGGGGATGTCATCTTCCCTGATATATCTTTTAAACAAGCGACCGATTATCTTGGGCTAACCCCAATGACCGTAAATCTGGAAGCCAGGGTTGCCGGGAGTAAAAACAGTGTGCTGAGCGTTCCTAACGTTAAGTTCGAGCAAAATCAAGCGTACACGATTGTAGCCGTTGGATTAGCCAATGGAACACCTGAGCTGGAAGCTATCTTATTAAAAGGATAAAATCTTCAATGAAAGTACAAAAAAAGGTGGCTTCTGAAAGAAGCCACCTTTTTCTTATTGGGCACGGTCAACCGGGACCAGCAATCTGAATGAAATTTGATCTTCCTTCAAATTGAATTCATTTGCCCGAACCTTCACGTCACTTTTCAATTTCATATCCTGCAGTGAAACGTAAATCAATTCATCATTAGGCTGTATTTTCACCCATTCAGGGAAATTATAAGAATCCCTGATTACTTTGAGCACATAAGAGACCGGAAGATTCAGAGAACCCACTGAAATAGATTTCTGTTTCAACAGAATGTCCCCATTCTCAAGAGCCTTCGGTTCGAAATCAAGCTTAAAGTCAAGGTTTGAAGTGAAGACAGGAACGGAACCCAGCAGTTCAACGTCATCCTTCAGTTGAACATCATAATCGACCGGTCCTCTCATTCCTTCTTCCTGGATATAATGTTCAATGATAAGGTTTAAGTCATCTTTGTTGGTTTCCACATTAAATCCTACTTGTTGATCTTCATTTTCGTTGTTTTCAGGAAGTGCATCATCCTTAATAGGCATAAAAATCATGGAGACGATGATGACGAACCCCAATAACACCGTGCCTAAAAGGACAAAAAACCCTACCTTCCATTTGTTCTTCATGACGGCTGCTCCTCTTCTTCAACAGAATCTCTTTTCTCTGTCAATGTAGCTAATGTTTTCCCTTTTGCAAGATCCGTAAACATTCGATCTGCGATCAATTTATACCCTTCATCATTCGGGTGGAAGTAATCTTCATATAACAACGTATCTCCTGCATCAATAAATAAGTCCTCGATCTTAACGAATAATGTCCGATCATAGTCGGTCAGGACACCAATGCTTGCTTCATTCCAATTATGAATCACCTGGTTCACTTCATCAATATCCGAAAACCATGTGTTAAAAGGATTATAAAGGCCGACCAGCACAATGCCTGAATCCGGATTATAGCTTCGGATCGTTTCAATTATTTCTTGTAACCGGAGTTGATACTGTCGTTTCTCCTCCTGGAACACTTCTAACTTCAGATGTGATAGGTTCTCACGAAAAATTTTCATAACATCGTTTCCGCCAATGGTGATCATCACTAAGTCAGACTCCTCAATGGATGACTTTACATCTTCCTTCTTCAGTCTCTTTAGTAATTGATCCGTCCGGTTTCCCCTGACTCCGTAGTTATGAAACTGGGCATCCTTTACACCGTCCAATGATTCTAGACTTTTTTCAAGATACGGAACATACCCACCTTTTTTCGTACTGTCACCGACACCTTGGGTCAGCGAGTCCCCTATTGAAACCACCTTTAAGTTTTTAGGTATGAAAGTTTCATTGGGACTTTCTTTCTCCCAGTTGGATACTTCTCTTGTAATATGATCAGCAGCATCTTCTAACGAACATCCTGAAAGGAATATAACAAAAGCGAGCATGAGAATGGATATTTTTTTCATATGCATCACCTCGCTTACTCTTTTATATATTATATCACGGTTATCCACCGGTAAAACATTAATACACTTAACCATCAGTCTGGACGGGCTCTACCTTCTTTCATCGGCTCGGTCCTGATTGCAAAGTAGTAAATACCTCTGAAATGAATTGACCGTAATGGAATTGCTTGGCGATTTTATGAACCGGCCACGGAGCTTTATCCGGGGACTTCCTGAAGTCACCTATGCTCTCACCAAACGTACAGCCTGTATTGACGGCAACACGTATTGGAACCTCCTCAAAGACCATTTTATCCCCATCTGCCAGTGCCCACATAGCCAATAAATCATGTAGGGGGCTGCCTGAAATATCTGGATAGGTCTTCTTATAGAATTCATAATAATAATCGACCATCGGTTTGATGATCTGACCGACTTTATCATTGGATTTCACGTAGAAGTCATGAAGTCGATCAATCATCGCTGGAGTGATGATTGCAAACATCGTGACGTCCAACGGTATGAGATGAATTTTCTTCGGAGACAGCTGAAGGAGGATATTCGCAGCATACGGGTCCCCGTAAAAATTGGCTTCTGCCACAGGGGTAACATTTCCAGGCACAAGGAAAGCCCCTCCCATTACATAGAATTCTTTCACTTTTTTCATTGTTTCAGGATATAAAACAAACGCAGTTGCAAGTGAGCTTAACCGTCCGGCGGAGTATATATAAATTTCTCCCGCATATTGATTGATGATTTCCTTTATTTCATAGAAATTTTCACTGATGTCAGAAGGATCGAAGTCGATTTCATCAGGTATGATCGGTCCTAGACCAGCCACACCGTGGACTTCCGGATAAAACTGGGGTTGTGTTCCCGTTAAGGCAGAAACCGCTCCACCTATGACGGGAATATCCGTGATCCCCGTAAGGCTTTGGAGATATTTCACATTCTTAAGTGCAGCTTCTCTTGAAACATTCCCATAGTCCGAGACAATACCGACAATTTCAATCGTATCGCTATAGTAAGCATACAGTACCGCGACGATATCATCGATTCCAAAATCTGAAAACACCAATACTTTCTTTTTATCGGGCAACGACGCACACTTCCTTTCTTCCTGAATCCTGCATAATAAGGAAGGACTGATGTGATTCATGTCAATTACAGTAGATTGAGCCATTCTTTCCTACTATATTTCTATGATATGATTAATTCGGTTATGAGGTCGCAAGAATATTCATAAAATCAACAAGAACTGGTACGAACCATCCTTTATGAAAATGGTACAATACGTTTAAGATTAAAAGGAAAGGTGATGGATATGTCGAAAAACATTTTACTGTATTTCATACTTGTAATCGGTTTACTTGGAATGATTGCCGGTTGCTCGGATGATCAAAATGAAGAAGCCCATCATGATCATACTGCGGCTAATGGGGATATTCGGGAAGAAACTGCCTCTGTCGAAACCCTTCCGTCTTTTCTTGACGATAAGGATGACAATATGAGACTCATCTATTCTTCTGCAGCAAAAAACCCCGAACTCCTTGAGTACATTCCATGTTATTGCGGCTGCGGTGATTCAGCCGGTCATGAAAGCAATCTTAATTGCTTCGTCTATAAAATGGAGGGGGAAAAAGTGGTTTGGGATGACCATGGTACGAGATGCGAACTTTGTCTAAAGATTGCAGCCGAATCCATTGTAAAGTATAAGAATGGTGAATCCATCAAGGAAATCAGGAATTTTATTGATGAGCAGTATAAAGAAGGATACGCAAAGCCTACCCCAACGCCAATGCCTTCCTGACTGACAGCAGGTTTTCCTGTTGTCTTTTTTTAGTCACACCAAAAAAGACGAAAGGATAGCATCCATTCGTCTTTTTTCATTAATCTGTGTAATACATAAAGCCAATAGCACCAATGCCTGTATGGGTGCTGATGATCGGAGTTGTCGGAGTGATGTCGATTTGATCATATCCGGTTTTTTCGATAATCTTGGCTTTCAGGCTTTGTGCAAGATTAAGTCCATCCGCATGGACAAGTCCGACTCCCCGGATGGTCTTGCCTTTGACATCCTCAACAAACTGTGCCGTCAAATACTTCACTACCTGTGAATGGCTTCGGACCTTCGCAACGGGAGTATACTCTGCTCCTTCCAGGGAAGCAATCGGTTTAATATTAAGCAGGGAACCAATCATGGCGCGACCTTTTCCGATCCTTCCACCCTTCACAAGGTTTTCAAGGGTATCAACCACAACAAACAGTTTCGTATTGGACCGAATCTCTTCGATGGCTTCAAGGATTTGTTGCATCGACTTTCCTGCCTTCGCAAGCTTGGCCGCCTCGATCACCTGAAACGCCAGCCCTTTCGAAATAAAACGGGAATCCACAACCGTCACATCAGACGATGACATGTCTGCAGCTGACTCTGCCGAACGGACGGTTCCGCTCATATTTCCTGTCATATGTATAGACAAAACGGATGAACCGTCTTTTCCCAGTTCATCATAAAGTTCAACAAATGATCCTGCAGGAGGTTGAGAACTTTTAGGAAGTTCCTTGGAAGACTTCATCTTTTCTATGAAGCTTAAAGGGGAAAGGTCCACTCTATCTAAGTAGGTTTCTCCGTCGATTGAAATGGACAGAGGAACCACATGAATATCAAGCTCTTTTACAACTTCATCTGTTAAATCTACTGTCGAGTCTGTTACTATCTTAATTTTGGTCAATTTTGCCACATCCTATCTCCCATATCATTAGTATTATATCGTTAAACGCTAACGATTTAAATAGATAGACAGCATTTAACTTCCATGCAAACTCAATTGGCAGGGAAAATTGTCCGTTCCAAACCTGCCTTACATAAAAAGTTCTGATCCTGCACAAACTTTGCGCAAAAGGATCAGAACCTCGGAAAACTTATGCATTATTCTTTAACTCTTCTGATTGATATATTTCTTCGTACTCTGACCATTTCGTCGTTCTCTTTAAATGTTCTCTAAAGCTGAAGATGGTCTTAGGCTCATTTTGGTTGATGACCATGGTAATGAATTGATTCAGCCTAAGATTTACCCTTAAGTAGAGCGGGCTATCTTTCTTCAATACAGGAACTTCTGAGATTTTGACCTTCCGTCCATACTTTGATTTGAACTCGATGGTTTTTGTCAGCAAAGTATCAATCCTCTTTTTCACCCGTTTATGCTTCTATTATACCCTATTTACCCTCGCATAAATTGTCAAATCATGAAAAAGTGCGAATATTTTTTCATAATTGTGGTGACACAGGGACGACGCATTCAGAACGATCGTTTTTAGGGGAATTCACGATATCGGAAACTTGATATCCCTTCATCCTGTCATCAGGGAGGAACTTTAAAACAGAAGCAGCTTCTTTAAAGGAGTATTCTTCTGTATTTAGCCATTTCTCAATGGCTTCATTGTTTGTAAGCATGACCGGCATCCTTGCATGAACGTTCCCTACGAGGGGATTGGCTTCAGTTGTCAGGATAGTGGATGTGGTGACATCACCGTTGCGGTCCCATAATCCGGCAAACACAAAAGGCTCTTCCCCCTTTAATTGGAACCTCACCGGAACCTTACTTGATTTAACCTTTTTCCATTCATAAAAACCATCTGCAAAGATCACCATTCTTTTTGAATGAACAAGTGTTTTAAAACTGGGCTTGTCAAGAAGCGTTTCACTCCGGGCATTAATCAATGGTTTCCATTTAGAACGGTCCGCCCAATGTGGAACAAGCCCCCACGTTATTTCACCTGCTCTCCGACTCCCCTTATGGGAAATAAGGGAAAGGATCCTCTGCGAAGGGGCAATATTGTATCTTGGCTGCCACTCTTCAATAAATTCGTCAATCAGGTATTGTTTCACCAATTCTTCTAAAGGAGTCGTCAAGGAAAATCTGCCACACATTGTTCCCACCTCTTCATTGTCTCTTTACATAGGAATATACATCATTTGAACATTGAATCCAAACGTAATACTTTAACCCTTTACTATGTTAATGATTGCACAATAGTGAAAAGAAGATTATCATGGATATATAAATCGCTCGTTTACTATTCAATGAATTGATTTAAGAAAGGAATGAACTTCTTTGACATATGATTTCGATTTTTCCAATTGGAAAGAAGAAGTTGCGAATGCCATTACCCATGGTATCGGATTGATCCTGAGCATTCCTGCTTTAGTCATGCTTATCATCTTTGCCGTTCATGAAGGATCAGCCTGGCATATTGTGAGTTTTTCCATTTTCGGGGCTTCCATGATTCTTCTTTACCTATTTTCAACCCTTTTACATAGCTTTAAGCCTTCAAGGGTGAAAAATCTTTTTGCGATACTGGATCATTCTGCTATATATGTCCTGATTGCAGGAACTTACACACCCTTTATGCTTGTCAGTGTAAGAGGCGCGCTTGGATGGACGTTGTTCGGAATTGTTTGGGGCCTTGCCGTTGTGGGGATTGTATTCAAGTGTTATTTCGTTCAACGTTATCAGGTGGTATCCACCCTCTTCTATCTGGTAATGGGCTGGCTCGTCATCATTGCCATTAAGCCGTTATATGCAAGTTTAACTGGAGCGGGATTCGGACTTCTCTTGACGGGGGGCATCATGTATTCTGTTGGTGCCATCTTCTATGTATGGAATAAACTCCCATACAATCATGCGATCTGGCATCTATTTGTCCTTGCAGGAAGCAGCTTTATGTATTTCTGCATTCTGTTCTACGTATAAAAGTCATATTGCATAAAAATAGAGTCCAGCCTGTGGCTGGACTCTTTCTATTAGGATGCATTCTTCATCTGGTCCAATGAAGATTGAATGATTCCTTGAACCTCCATGGAAAGCTCTTTCACTTCTGTATCTGCTACATACTGGGCTGACAATGACGGAAGGATAGCGACAAATATGTCACAAGGTTTAATGCCGCGACGCTGATTCTCAAACATATCCGCAGTTCCAGTAATGACGACAGGAATAATCGGAACACTGGCATCCTTTGCCATCCGGATCCCACCGGTCTTAAATTCCTTCAGCTCTCCCCCTTTGTTACGGGTGCCCTCGGGAAAAATAAGAAGTGAGTGACCTTCTCTTAACATCTTTCCACCTTCTTTGATCGACTGGACCGCCTGCCTGCGATTTTTACGATCAATGAAAATGCATGAAATCATGATCATCCAGTCACTTATGATAGGCAGTTTCTTCACTTCCATCTTAGAGATGAATCCAAATGGTTTTGGAATGGAACCCAACAGGACGGGAACGTCAAAGTCTCCCGCATGATTGGCGGCGAACAGGACCGGACCTTCGGGAATGGATTCCTGCCCACTAATTTGAATGTTGCTTCCCGTTCGTTTCATGATGCCCCTTGACCACCTTTTAGGCAGCTCATGAATGATATGATCCCGTATCTTGACTGGCATAGAACTGTCCAGTTTTTTAACCTTTTGAAGTGTAGGGATACTATATAGAAGATACACCCCCATATAGATCAATACATAAATCATTCTTAGCACTTGTTAATCCTCCTTGATTTTCCTTTTCTCATTATACAGGAATCCTTTTGCCTGGAAAATAAAAAAAGATGAAGCTGATTGTTATGAGCTTCATCTTAAGCTATCATCTATTTTCTTTTATACACTTTGAATTCATAATCGTAAGGGTTTTTGTCATCTTTAATACCTTTTTCCGTAGAAATGCAATTGAATTCATTCCATGGGATGGGAGGCATGGTTGTATCCCCTTCAAATTCATGATGGATTTCAGTGACATAGAGTTTATCTACATGGGGAATGAACTGTTTATATATTTCCCTGCCACCCATAATGAAGATTTCGCCATCTCTTTCATCTGACCACTTTATGACTTCCTCTACAGAATGTAGAACCTGACACCCCTCGTGGACGAAATTTGTGTTTCTCGTCAGAATGACATTTTCACGATTTGGCAGGGGCTTACCGATGGACTCAAATGTTTTTCTCCCCATTACAATCCCATGTCCATTTGTCGTCCGTTTAAAGAACTTCAGATCCTCGGGCAGTCTCCATGGCAACGCATTATCTTTACCGATCAGTTGATTCTGATCCATTGCCCATATAAATGAAATCATACGCTCACGACTCCTTTGATGTGAGGGTGTGCATCATAACCTTCCAGCTTGAAGTCTTCAAAGCTGAATCCGAAAATGTCTTTCACTTCAGGATTGATTGTTAGGGTAGGCAATGCTTTAGGCTCCCTTGAAAGTTGTAACTTTACTTGATCAAGGTGATTCTGATAGATATGCACGTCTCCGAATGTATGAACGAACTCACCTGCTTCCAAATCACAAGCCTGAGCCACCATCATCGTTAATAGAGCATAAGAAGCAATATTAAATGGAACACCAAGGAACACATCTGCAGAGCGCTGATACAACTGGCAGGACAATTTCCCATCAGAAACGTAGAATTGGAACAGACAGTGACAAGGCGGTAAAGCCATATGGTCCACATCAGCTACATTCCACGCGCTGACGATCATTCGTCTTGAATCCGGATTATGCTTGATCGTTTCGATGAGATTTGAGATCTGGTCGATGGTTTCTCCATTCGCACCGGACCATGATCGCCATTGATGTCCGTATACAGGTCCAAGCTCCCCCTTTTCATCGGCCCACTCATTCCATATGCGTACACCGTTTTCCTGGAGATATGCTACATTCGTTTCTCCTTTTAAGAACCAGAGAAGTTCATGGATGATCGATTTCACATGCAATTTTTTCGTTGTAACGAGAGGGAATCCCTCCTGCAAATCGAATCGCATCTGGTAACCGAACGTACTGATTGTACCTGTACCCGTCCGGTCCTCCTTCTTTGTACCATTTTCCAGTACATGTTTGCACAAGTCTAAATACTGCTTCACCTTGACCACACCTTTTATAAGTTTATAATTCTTTAAAAAATTGATATGTTGCGGGTGCTTTTTCCTTTAGTAGATTCCTAGTTTCAGCATTCAAGTAATACATAGCGAATGTTTCTGCAAAATATTCTTCTTTGTATTGGGTGAAGTAGGGTTCATCCGGGAATAAAAGTGGTGCCTCCCTCTTCCATATGGGGAGGAATTCAAGTTTATAGGATAGATCTGATAAGACATAACGGTCTATACTGTGGGCAGTCTCATGAAGTTCCAAATTATATGAGTTGTGACCCCGCCCCTTCTCACTATGACCAATCTTGACCAATACAAGCTTGGAACCACCTATTCCGGGGACATCATCCCACGTAATACTTTTATTAGTGTACCCTCTGGGGGTCACTCCTTTCAAGTGACTTGTCGTAGAAAAATCGGTTAATTTGTTTTGGAACAGCCTTATTTTAATGTCTTTCGATTCTGCAGACTCCAACAATGGTGTCGGAATATGATCCAGTCTCTTGATCATATCAACCGCATCTTGTTTATCATAGGTTGATTCGGGTAAGAGAATCATATTTTCCAACTGCTTGCCTGATTGAAGATGTATATACGCTTTAAGAGGAGATTGTTTTAGGAGGGTACCGTTGTAATCGGCTTGTGTGTGGGTCCAGAGAATCAGAAGAGTGATTGGAATCAGTAGGATGATGAAGGTTCGTTTCACTATAATCCTCCCTTCCTGTAATAAATATCCCTCGTCATATTCATTACTATTTTACCATAATGATAGATGGGTTTATAGGAAAGGTTGTTTCCAGTATCCACACGGAGACATAAAAAAACAAGCACGTTCAACCACGTACTTGCTTTGTTCTGGAATAGGTCAGGAGACGCTCATCCATTGAGGAGGGGTATTTTTATCCCAATAAATGCTTCCCAGTTCATGGTGTGCCAGGAATTTGTCGTGCACTGTATGATAGTGAAAATTGAAATAATAACCATCCTTTGGAGGATGATCTTTTCTTACATGAAATCGAATGACATCTTCACCTGAGCGCTCGTCATATATATGAAAGATCTTTTCGGTTTTGGCATATTGAGGTACTTCTGATATGGTAAGTGACGTTAAGTCTTCTTCTGGAAATTGTGCTGCTGTATCCGCTATCGCTCTTTCGATATTCGGAAGGATCAATGATCTGAACTCATCTTCAATGATCGGCTTGATCTTTGTTCCAAACTTTTCATATGCATTTTTCTCAGCTTGATCAAGCATAGTCTCTATGAACTCATCATGGGTTAGGACCGATTCTTCTTCCCTTGCTTCCTCGGGGGTCGCTTCAATGGAAGAAGGCTTGCCATTATTTTTCGCAAGGGCATGATTTTCTTCGTTCAGAAATGGTTGTGTAGGAGATACAAGTCCAAATGTCAGAATGGATAGTAGTACAAAAAACGATTTTTTGAGCCAGATCGACATAGATAACGTCCTTTCCTATGTATTACGTCTATTATTATACTACTTCTTACGAATAAAAAGTGAAAAAGGTTTCATTTTTTTGTAGGATATAAAAATCTTTCTGTGGTAGTATATTAATGAGGATACTTTGTAAGGAGGATAACTAAATGGATACTGGAATTATGATCAATATCGGATACATACTTCTGTTAGGTTATTTTATTGTACTAGGGTTCACTGATTAATACTTATGAGATTAGACAGGCCATAGATGCCTGTCTATTTTATTAGGTCCTTTATAACCGGATTACTCCAAAATGAAATTTGGCTGAGGGTCTTTTCAACACTTCGAACCCCATCTCTTCAAAAAGTTGGGACTGATAGTGTTCTTTCAATATTACACGTTTTTTGGCCACTCTCTTTGCTTCTTCAATCCCCTCTGTTGTCACTCCAGTATAACTTGCCCATCGCCTGATGGGGTTGATGCCTTGGGAGTCGGTCAACGCCTCCTCGAACATAGGATCCATATACACGACATCGAAAGCGTCATCTGGCATCTTCTTTAATTCTTCCTGAAATGGTCCGTTGAGGACGTCAATCCGATTCATCGCCCTATTCAGTTCCTGAAGAGGAGAAATCCATTCCTTCAGCCCATGAACAAGTATATGAGAAATATACTTATTGGCTTCAATGCCGGTTACTTTCCCCGATTGCCCTACAACATGACTGGCGATGATACTGTCTGAAGCAAGACCCAGTGTACAGTCCAGGAAGCTCATTCCTTCTTTCAATCCGGCCGCTTCAACGAGGGGGTCTACCTCTCCCCTTAATAGCCTTTTGATTCGGAAGGAGGCTGAATTAGGGTGAAAAAAGAATGGTTCGACATCCCCTTCCCTCGTATGCAGCTCCAACCGCTCTTTGCCGATGACGAGGCAATCCTGGCCGGTGTTCTCCATATGATAGCGGATCGATCTTTTTTTCCTGGGTACATAAGGAACGGAAAGAGTATCCGCTGCCTGCTGCGCTTTTTCTATGACGATCTGATTTGCTCTTCCACAAGTCGTGACAAACACTTGGTGATTCTCCTTTTATCAAACATTTTTTCATTTCCTTCACTACCACTATAAAGGAGCGGGCGAAAGAGTCACCCGCTCCTAATTAAACGATTCATTTAGCAGTGTTCGTTAAATGCAGTTACCAGATTCGAAATGATAGAGGAAATATCGTGGTCTTCGATTTCTTCCCTCGGAATGAAGTGAGCGACTTTGTTTCCTTTAAGTACGGCCATGGACGGTGAAGAAGGCTCATACCCCTCGAAATATTCCCTCATCTTGGCAGTCGCTTCTTTATCCTGACCGGCGAATACCGTGACAAGATGATCCGGGGTTTTATCATTATTCATGACAGATTGAGTTGCAGCTGGTCTTGCAAGTCCTGCTGCACATCCACACACAGAGTTAACGACAACCAGGGTCGTACCTTCTGCTTTCTCCATAAAGTTCGTAACTTCTTCTTCAGTGCCAAGCTCCTTGAAGCCCGCTTGTGTCAGTTCCTGCCTCATTGGCGTAACCAACTGTCTCATATATTCTTCATATGCCATAGACATGCATCATCATTCCTTTCCTTTTTATTGGTTGCGTGCTTCGGTCATTTGCTTCCAAACAGACCCTTTTGCTTCTTCGCCGCCTTCGATTCGTTCAATCGCCATTTTAACCTGAAGCTTCACTTCAAATTCAGGATCATTTTCCGCCTCTTTTAATCCGGTGAGTGCAGATTCATCCCCGACCTCGTATAGGAACATGGCCGCACGCCACCTAACCAGTTTACTCTTATCTTTCAAGGCTTGAATCATTTCCGGAATGGCATCCGGAAACCCTAAATCGGATAGACAATCTCCAGCTGTTCTTCTCACAGTTACCGACTTATCATGCAGTCCCTTATACAATAAGGGAAGGACTTTTACATCTTCTATCATTCCCAAGTACACCACAGCCAATCGGCGGATGGAGACTTTCTCATCCTCAAGTGCTTTCTCTAATAAAGGCAAGTCAGCCAAAGTCGGATCCTCCATGGAATCAAGCTTTTGATACCTTGTTTGCCAGTCAGGTGCTGTAAAGTCCGACACGCTCACCTTTTGCTTTCTCTTATAAATGATCGGTCCCTTTGAGTCGGTCGTCTCCTGTGCCTCACTGACTAATGCTGCCAGCCGTTCTGAAGGGTACGCCGCAACAAGTTCTTCCGTCACATTATGACCGATCTCATCTAAATCACCATACCTGATGCCATAATCCATCCACTTCCGAAGAAGGACAACATTATCCCCCTCTTTTTGTACATCTTTGATTGCTTCAAGGAATGGGGCTGGAAGTGAAAAGCGCTTCTCTTGTTCCCCGTCAGTCACTTTGACTTGCATCGGGACCCCTTTGAACATTTGCACGCTGACATTCACTTCACCAAAATGTTCTTCCATAGGAGATTCATTTTCCTGCTTTCCAGCATCTTCACCGAAGGCTACCCTTACCTTTGGCAGAAGCTCTTGCCAATCAAATTTAGCGTTTCTTTCAACGGCTAAGAAATCCGCAACATGGTAGACTCCCTTTATACCGTCAATGGATAGAATATCTTTAATGACGGGAGGAGCTCCCTCAGCTTCATCTTTTTTATAATTATTGCTCTTCCCGGCCTTCAGCTCCTGATCAAGAAGAACTTTCATCGTATTAGGACTTGGAGTCGGTTCAATCGATAATATCTTCAAGCTTTTTACCCCTTTCAATTAACAATTCATATACTGTTCATTCTAACACAGTATGTCTGATGCCTTAAATGAAGAGCCCTATTCGGCAAATTCAGAGAGATACGTCCAACGTTCAATGAGCTTTTCCAATTCCTCATTTAGCCTCTCACTCTCGTTCATCAACTCTTGTGCCCGTTCGAAGTTGCTGCCGACACTTTGTAACTCTGAATTTGCTTCTTCAATCCTTTGTTCAATATCAGCCATCTTATCGTCGATTTCATCCCACTCTCTTTTCTCCATATAAGAAAGTCGTTTTTTCTCTTTTTCCTTCACTTCTTTCACAGGTATGGACTCCGCCTTCTTTTCTGTTTCCTGCTTCTTACTTTTCAGTTCATTTTTTTCAAGATATTCCGTGTATTCTCCGTAGTATAAATCGATCTCCGCTTCCCCGTTGAAAACCAGCAATTGTTCTGCCGTTTTATCTAAAAAATATCGATCATGGGAAACGGTCATCACTACTCCGGAAAATTCATTGATATAATCTTCCAGAACTGTGAGGGTTTCTGTATCTAAATCGTTCGTAGGTTCATCAAGTAAAAGTACGTTGGGTTTTGACATTAAAAGCTTCAGCAAAAAGAGCCTTCTTTTCTCTCCGCCGGAAAGCTTTCGAATCAACGTCCCATGAGAGCTCATGGGGAACAGGAACCTCTCTAGCATCGATGTAACGGAAATCTGTTCTCCCTTATCCGTTGTAATATACTCTCCTGCTTCCCTTATATACTCAATCATACGCATATTCTCATCAAGTTCTTCATGACTTTGAGTATAGTAGGCAATCTTAACGGTTTGCCCTTTTACTAACTCGCCATCTGTAAGCTCATCGGTGCCTGCAAGGATATTAAGGAACGTAGATTTCCCGCTTCCGTTTTTCCCTACTATCCCGATTCGGTCTTTTGGCTTGATCAGAAAAGAGAAGTTATTTAGAATCTGCTTGTCTTCAAACCGCTTTGTTGCACTCTTAAACTCGTAGACCTGTTTTCCTAAACGATTACCACCGATCGACATCTCAACCTGCCCGTTGGATGGTCCGGAAGTCATCGTATCCTCCAGGTGTTCAAATCGTTGGATACGGGCCTTTTGTTTAGTGGTGCGGGCTTTTGCTCCCCTTCTCATCCAGGCAAGCTCTCTTCGATATAGATTCTGTTGTTTTTCAGATAATTGTCGCTCGGCCTCTTCCCTTGAGGCTTTGGCTTCGATGAATGAAGCGTAATTCCCTTTATAGGAATACAGACGGCCTCCATCCAATTCGAAAATTCGATTCGTGACTTTATCAAGGAAATAACGATCATGGGTTACGACTATGACAGATCCATTATACTTACCTAAATAGTCCTCAAGCCATTTGATGGATTGATAATCCAGATGGTTGGTAGGTTCGTCCAAGATTAATAAATCAGGAGTCTCTATGAGAACACCAGCAAGTGCCACTCTCTTCTTTTGGCCACCGGATAATTCTTTCATTTTCTTACCGAAATCATGAATGCCGAGTTTGGTTAAAATGGCTTTAGCATTTGCACTTGCATCCCATGCGTTAAGGACATCCATTTGTTTCTGGGCTTCGAATAATCCTTCTTGCACCCTGGGATTTTCGGGATTTTTCTCCATATCCATAAGCGCCATTTCATAGTTCCTCATAGCTCCAATGACCTTGGCTTCACCCCGGAAAACTTGCTGCAGCACGGTTAATTCACCGTCAAAGGCAGGTTCCTGTTGAAGGTAAGAAATATGGTAGTCGTTAGGCATTGTAAGTTCCCCGGTATCATATTCTTCCATGCCGGCAATCAGTTTCAATAAACTCGATTTACCCGTACCGTTCACCCCGATCAGTCCGACTCTTTCCTTTTCTGTAATAGAAAACGATATATCTTTGAACAGAGTTTTCTCTCCATAGGTTTTAGAAAGATTCTCAGCTGTAAACATTCTCATTCTTGACCAGTCCATTCTCTATTAAATTGCTCCAGAAACCGCAGCAAGAAATCATGGCGTTCTTCAGCCAATGCCTTCCCTGTTTCTGTGCACATCAAGTCTTTCAACTTCAATAATTTTTCATAAAAATGATGGATGCTCGAACTATCCCCATTTCTGTATTCTTCGATGCTCATGTTCGTTCTTTCCTCGACATCAGGATTATAGATTGATCTTCCTTTTCTGCCTCCATATGCAAAAGTTCTGGCGATACCTATGGCACCAAGTGCATCCAGGCGATCAGCATCCCTTACAATTTTTGCTTCTATGGAAGTCAGCTCGGCTTCATGGCCACCTTTATATGAGATGGAATAAATAATCGATTTCAGTTGTGATTTCTCGCTTTCAGTAAGTGATAGGCGTGATAGGATATGATCGAGCTTTTTCTTACCTTCCATTTCTTCTACGAATTTCTCGTCAGGCACATCGTGAAGCAATGATGCCAGTTCAATGATATATGTACAGGAAACCTGCTCTTCCCTGGCAATTCTTAGTGCCTGTTTCCTCACTCGATCCAAATGGTACCAATCGTGTCCCGTTGCCTCACCAAGGTACTCATGTTTTAAATATTCTATTATAAGGTCCAGCTCTTTTCGATCCATATTTCCACCCTTTCTTCCATTGTACCAAAGATGTATTATAATCAGAATAAAAAGGAGTGGATGCCTGATTCTTCACATCACTCCTTTTTCAATTCAGATCATTCGTTTTCCGCGAGCCAGCTTATCCCTATCGTGTTTTCACCAGCATGTACCCCAATCACTGCCCCGAGTGGGTATGCACCAAATTCAATTCCTGGATACTTGGCTTGCAGTTCTTCCATCCACTCCGTTGCCTCTTCACGATTCAACCCATGTAATACGGATACTTTCCGAACGTCTTTCTCTGCAAGAGCCATCTCCAAACGTTGACTCATACTGGAAAGACCTTTCTTTATGCTTCTTACTTTGTCTTTTACGTTAAGTTTTCCATCTTCAACGGAAAGCATCGGTTTTACTTTCAGTACGCTTCCCAGGAAGAATGAGAGACCGCCCATCCGCCCACTTTTATGAAGCTGTTCAAGACTTCCCACCATCACGAAGGTTTCACAAGTGGTGATCCTTTCTTCAATGGCTTCCTGGATCTGATGCGGTTCCTTTCCTTCCCTATGTAACCGTTGACCAAAATGAATCAATTCTGTTAAAGGATTGGAGAGGATTTTCGAATCAATACAAATAATATTTGGGATCGTGCCCTTTAATAATTCCGCTGCCTGGTGGGCAGAGGAGAAGGTTCCGCTGAAATGGGATGAAACATGGATGGAAAAGATATAATCATAGTCCGCTGATAATTGTTCATATAGTTCCTTAAATGTTCCGATTGAAGGCTGGGAGGTTTTAACCTCCACCTTCGAATCTCTTAGTTTTGCAAACAAGTCCTCGGGTGACAGGTCTATTCCGTCCTGATACTCCCTCTCCCCAAAGATGATGCTCATTGGTACCACAAAGATGTCATGTTCTCCGCTGTCAGGAACATAAGCAGTGCTATCCGTTACCCAGGCTATCCTCATTATTAAAAATCCCCTTTTCTATATTTATATGAACTCTTTTCCCCTCTAGAAGTCCTTTCGGTCAAGCTGTTTCAGCGTGTCAACAGAGAATGATATCATCTGTAGAACATCATCGACCATTTCCTCTGTTATCACCCGGTCAAAGGTTAATACCCCCTCGTATGTAGTGGGGGTATTAGAGGAAGTCACTTCTTTCCATTCCCAATGTTTGTCTTTCCCCCAAACTTCCATGAGGTGCTGTCGATTATGATGAATTATCTCCTCACCTTTGTAAACGACTTGGATATCCGCACCTGCTGTGTTCTTTTTTGTCATCTGATGCCTTTCTGCAAGAAAATGTCCCATATCAGCCCTCAAATGAAACTCTATAACACATGATTTCTTAAATGGTAAGGAATAGTGGATCTGATAGCATCGTTCATATCGTGCGAAATCAAACAAATCCTTGCGATCCACTATTTGAACTTCACCTGTCAGATCAAGATCATATACTGCCCCTTCAAACACTACCTTTAAGTTATCAAAAGCTGTCGGGTCAAACATATTTTCCTCTCCTTTCTCTTACCTATCGTTAGAATAGACCGATTGCCCGTCCTTCATCATCTACATCCATTCCATAGGCTGCCGGTTTCTTTGGCAGCCCCGGCATTGTCATCACTTCCCCTGTCAGTGCCACGATGAATCCTGCTCCGATTTTCGGCTTCAGTTCCCGTATCGTAATGGTGAAACCCTCAGGTCGTCCAACTTTTGCCGGATCATCAGAAAGGGAATACTGGGTTTTAGCCATACAGATAGGAAGTACGCCCCAGCCGTGGCCTTCAAACTCTTCCAGCTGCTTTTTCGCTTTGACGGAATAGTCTACACCGCTAGCACCATATACCTTTTTCGCAATGGTATCAATTTTAGATTGAAGAGAATCAGACAGCTCATAAAGGGGGGTGAACTCACCCTTATTTCTTTCTATTTCATGTAATACCTTCTGTGCTAAATCGATTCCACCCTCACCACCTTTAGCCCAGACATCGGTCAGTGAAACCTCAACTTCCTGGTTTTCACACCAGTTGATCAGGGTGTCGATTTCCAACTCGCTGTCTGTCACAAACCGGTTGACAGCAACGACAAACGGAACATTGAAATGTGTCAAAGTTTCCATATGCTTTTGTAAATTAGATAAACCTTTTTGGAGAGCTTCTAAATCTTCTGATTGAAGTTCTCCTTTAGGTTGCCCCCCGTGCATTTTCAAAGCGCGGATGGTCGCAACAAGAACAATGGCATCAGGAGCTATGTCTGCAGCCCTGGATTTGATGTTCAGGAATTTTTCCGCTCCCAAGTCTGCACCGAACCCTGATTCAGTCACTACATAATCGGCCAACTTCATAGCAGTCTTCGTAGCGATGATGCTGTTGCATCCGTGGGCAATATTTGCAAAAGGTCCCCCGTGAATAAGGGCAGGCGAATGCTCGATCGTCTGTACGAGATTGGGCTTCAATGCATCCTTCAACAATAATGTTAATGCGCCTTCGACTCCAAGGTCCTCCACGGATATAGGTTGTTTTGAAGTGTTATAGGCAACCACCATCTGACCCAGTCTTCTTCTTAATTCTCCGAGACTCTCCGATAAACACAGTACGGCCATTATCTCAGACGCTACAGAGATATCAAATCCGTCTTCCCTTGGAACCCCTTGAACAGGGCCGCCCAATCCAATAATGATTTGACGAAGAGCACGATCATTCATATCGACGGCCCGTTTCCAAACCACTCTTCTTTGATCGATGTTCAATTCATTTCCTTGATGAATATGATTGTCCACTAACGCAGCCAGTGCATTGTTTGCTGTGGAAATGGCATGTATGTCCCCAGTGAAGTGCAGGTTAATATCCTCCATTGGAAGCACTTGTGAATAACCACCACCTGTTGCGCCGCCTTTGATCCCCATTGTCGGGCCCAGGGAAGGTTCCCTCATGGCAATGATGGTATTCTTATTTAGTTGGTTTAGCGCATCCCCCAGCCCCACTGTCACCGTAGACTTCCCTTCACCCGCAGGCGTTGGATTGATTGATGTGACAAGGATTAATTTTCCTTCGGAATGGTCTTTCAGCTTATGTATCGCTTCAAAGGAAATTTTCCCTTTGTATTTGCCATAAAGCTCAATGTCATCTTCTCCAAGCCTAACTTTCTTTGCGATGTCCAGGATGGGCTTGATCGTGGATCCTTGAGCTATCTCGATATCTGTTTTCACTTTTTTCTTCGTGGTTGTCACGTTCTTTCACCCTCTGATTCTTATATTTAGCGTTATCGGAATACCCGGCGCAGCTAGTTAATTTTTACAAAAAAGCATGTTTAACCACAAACACTCTTTACAATCTGTTTGTAATCTAATAGTATAATGTTTCTTTATTTTACACTAATTCTTCTGCTCTAATCTCACCACTATTTTGCCTTTGATTGGGGGAATACAATTGAGACACGAGAAGCCCATTCTCATATTGACTGCACATTTTGGAGAAGGACATATCCAAACAGCCGAAACCCTTGCTGATACGTTTAGAAAACAAGGGAATCGCGTGTACATCTGTGACTTATATGGAGAAGCCTACCCTGCTATTCAAACACATAATGACTTCCTGGAGAACTTATGGCGTTGTTTATACGATAAAAATATCAGAAATTCATTGTCCAGCAAAGTATATTCTCCCTATTATGAGCACACTCACACTTTCATCATAGATGATATCCTTCAGCATGATCGTAAGAATGAGTATTCATTGGAAAGGGGGATGTGAGATGGAAACATCTACTCACATCTTTTTCGGAATCGGCATTGCGTCAGTAGCCTCCTGCGATCCAGCATTACTATCTCAACGTGTCTATTTATCTTATTTTTCGCTTTTACCTCCACTCCTTTATATACCATCAACTATCTACACACTTCCTTGAAGCAAAGAGAATTAAAATCATCCCAAACAATTTGACCTTATTAAAACGGAGATGGCTCATGAATTGAATAAATAATAAAAAAATAATCGATCCAAACTAATTTGGATCGATCTTAACCTTATTTTTGAAACATAAACAATGTTGTAAATGTCAATGCCTGCTTCAATTCATTTGAAAGAGTATCTGCCAATGAAGGTTTCACCATTTTCTTGTAGATCCAGTCTTCACTTATTTTCTTCCACCCTTTGTCATGTGCCAGTTTCTCCAATTCCCATGGCATCATCGTATTACAAATCACTTCTTCACCATGGAGACGGGGATATGCATTTTCCCTCGGGTGAGCTGTGGGACCCAAGATGCCAATACAGATATAACCATCATTGGAAACCACCCGTTCAATCTCATTCAGTGTATGCAAAGGATTCTCCGTCCATTCTACTGAATTAATCGCCATCACCGCATCAAATTGCCCATCCTGAAATGGAAGTGAACGCAAATCTCCTTGTACGAATGACAGGTTTTCCCTTGCCTGTTTACTCGCAATTTCAATCATGTTTATCGAGAAATCCATCCCTGTCACTACGTACCCTTTTTCATAAAGAAGAAAGGAACCATATCCGTCCCCACAACCTAAATCCGCAACCGTTTGAACATCACAAGTATGCTTATGGAAAAAGGGGATGACAGCTTTTCTGCTTCCTTCTGTCCACATGTCTACACTCTTTGAATGCCATTGATCAGCATTATCTTCCCATCTGGTCTTGGCACTAGCATGCCATTCTGAACTTTTCATATGTACACCTCAACATTTTTTCTATACTGTTCTATATTCTCATTACATCCTGCTGAGTCCTTCTTTTTATCAAGATTTTTTGTGATTTTCAATGTGATAGATAATATTATTATGTAAACCTCATTTGGTTCTGCAAGATACAGCTTATGCTTTTCTTCTGATTTGTTCATACTAACTCTATATACAGAATGTGAAGGGTGATATCTTATGGATGGAATTACAAAGGTCCAACGAAACTTTCATGGGGACATAATCAGTTTCCAAACTACTTCCGGCAGGATCATTTCCTATCGAAAAGCAGTATTGGAAGCTTCTGAAGGGTTACTGCACGGCGTTACACTCCATGAAAATGAATGGGGTGAAGCGGAATTGACAAGTATGTCAGTTGATGACGGTAGTTTTAATGACTACCCCACCATTTTTTAATCCTTCTTCATCAAAAAAAGGCCTTTCACATGTGAAAGGCCTTTAGCATGTCTCTGGAGATATCAGGTAGTGAACATGTACGCTACTCACTTCTGTTTTGGATTGTACGCAGGTCTGCTAACCGGTTTTCTTCTTCTTCAAAAAATTGGACAAGATCTCCGATGCGGTCAATAGAATCCCAACTCAAGTGGTGTTCGATCCCTTCAACATCTTCATAAATATGCTCTTCTTTTACTCCAATTACACGAAGGAATTGTTCCAATAGTTCATGTCTGTATACTAAACGTTTTCCCACTTTGCTTCCTTTTGGAGTCAGAACCAGTCCCCGGTATTTCTCATAAATGAGGTAATCATCTTTATCTAACTTCTGCACCATTTTGGTAACTGAGGAGGGGTGGACAGATAAAGCTTCTGCAATATCCGATACTCTGGCATAACCTTTGTTCTCAATTAACATATAAATCTGTTCTATATAATCTTCCATACTTGGTGTAGGCATTCTGTACCCTCCAAATTCCCATAAATATCATTAAAAGTTTACTATAACTACAGAATGAATACAACCCAAGCACTTTAAATTACTCCTCCATCAATCGTGTATTCAGGAACCTGGAAATCAACCCGTATTTTGGCGATAACATCCATACGATGAAAAAAACAAGTCCGGCGGCCACTGCCATTGCACCTGAAATGGACACATCGAACATCTTTGCCCCGTAATATCCGATGATGCTATCAAAGACTCCAATGCCCCCGCTTAAAAGAAGCATTACTTTATAACGGTCAGTAAGTAAATATGCAGTAGCTCCAGGGGCAATGAGCATCGCTACCACGAGAATCGCACCTACACTATCAAATGCCGATACGGTCGTAACGGATACCAGACCCATTAATATATAATGAACCGCAAGTACCGGGATACCGATAGCCGCTGCCATACTTGGATCAAAAGAAGTTAATTTAAACTCTTTAAACAGAAGGAAAATGATGAGAATATCCAATAGCAACACAGATCCCAGCATTACAACTGATTTAGGAATGTCCCCAAGTATTGGCAATGACAAGGTATTCCAAGGGACGAATGCAATTTCACCCATTAAGGCATGCTCCACATCCAAATGAACATTCTTAGCAAACAATGAAATGAGGATGACCCCTACAGCGAACAGGGAAGTAAACACTACACCTATTGCAGCATCCTCCTGGATACCGCTGGAATTCAATAACTGAACCATAAAGGTAGTCAACAATCCAGCCACTGCTGCACCGATCAACATATAAAATCCATTCATACTTTGGCTGACAATGAAGGCCATAACCAATCCTAGGAGCACGGTATGGCTGATTGCATCTGCTAACATAGACATCTTTCTCAGGATTAAGAAGCATCCTACGATTCCACAGGATAAACCTACTAAACTACCAGTCAGAAGAATCCATAATTCATAACTCATATTCTTGCCCCTCCTCTTCTCCTTGACATCTTTACGTTTAAGAAAGGATATTGCCTATAAATATCGGACATTTTCATTTGCAGCTTTGTGAGTTGTTCTCTTGATAATGCCTCTTTTTCTTCCTTTTCAATCCACTGGATATCAAGTGATCCCAACTCACTCGGGTACATTTCTTTCAGTTCCATGATTTCATCAAAAAAGCTGAATTGCTCTGCTTTCATTTGCCCTGATTTTGTAATCGTCACTATTCCATCCTTTTCATTCAGGTAACCTTGTTTCATTAAATGCTTCAATACCCGATTAAATCTTAAGTTAGAAATATTGCTTTGTTGAAATAAATGATCTACATCTATCGTTTGCTTACCGTATTCATACATCTTTTTCAGTAGAAAACGCATAGCCAATCGATCATCATTCTTCACTCTTTTCAATATAATCGATATTAATCCGCGCTTCGGAGAGAACAGTATGGATGTGATGAAAATAACTGTAGCCGTCAAGACAATGAATGGGCCGGTAGATAAACCTTTACCAAGAGTACTGATCAGCGTTCCGACTGCCCCAGATAAGCCTCCGACAATTCCGGAAATAAAGACCATTGTCGACAATGAATTCGTCCAGTATCTTGCTGATATGGCAGGAGTGATCAGCATAGCCGCCATCAGGATGACACCCACTGCCTGAATTCCGATGACAACCGTAATAACTAATAAGGAAACAAAAAGAAAATTCAAGAAACCTACAGGAAGCCCGATTCCCCTCGCGAATTGAGGATCAAAGGTACTTACCTTAAATTCTTTGAATAAAAGGGACGTAATAATGATTAAAGCCGTTGCCGTTAACCCCATAAGCTGAACATCTCTCCCCACAAGGGAAGCTGCCTGCCCAAAGATGAAATCATCCAAACCGCTTTGGTTACCAGTAGGCATTTGAGCAACTTTTGTTAAAAGGACGATCCCTAATCCAAAGAATACAGATAATACTAAACAAATAGCCGTGTCTTCCTTGATTCTCGTTGTGTTTGTAATGAGTTGTATCGTGTAAGCTGCAAGAAGACCCGTGGCGGCAGCACCAATCAATAGTACAAAGAAATTTTTCTCCCCCATGAACATAAATGCAAAACAGATTCCCGGCAATGCTGCATGGGCGACCGCATCCCCTATTAAGCTTTGTTTCCTTAGTAAAGCAAAACTACCTAAAACTCCGCTCGCAATTCCCAGTAACAATGTACTCAATAATACCCATTGTGTATTTCCGTCCGTTAAAATCGATTGCCATAAATGATTCATCATTTTCACCTCTTTCTATGGATGAATCAGCATTTTATCCTTTTCCAGGAAAGATAGTTTCCCTCCATAGGTTAGTTGTAAATTCTCTACACTAAACACATCTTTTGTTGGACCATAGGCTATCGTTTTTCTATTCAGTAACAGCGTCCAATCGAAATACTCTGTAACAGTTTGTAAATCATGATGAACAACCAGTACAGTCTTTCCTTGTTCCTTTAATTCATTCAATAACGAAATGATTGCTTTTTCCGTTGCAGCGTCCACTCCTACAAATGGTTCATCCATGAAATACACTTCCGCTTCCTGAGCCAGTGCCCTCGCAAGAAAAACCCTTTGCTGCTGCCCTCCTGATAGCTGACTGATTTGTCTTGATGCAAATTGAGTCATTCCTACCTTATCGAGACACTCCATTGCAAATTGAACATCTTTTTTTGATGGTCTCTTGAACCATCCTAAATGACCATATCTTCCCATTAATACGACATCCAATGCATTTGTAGGGAAATCCCAATCTACAGATCCACGCTGGGGAACGTACCCAACTACTTTGCTTTTAGGAGAATAGGCTTTTTCAAAGATTTTGATATCACCGGAGGAGCGGGGAATCAACCCCAGAATGGCTTTAATTAATGTCGATTTCCCTGCACCATTAGGACCGACAATTCCGATTAACTTACCCTTTGGAACAGAAAACTCTACGTCCATCAAAACCGGTTTTCTATGATACGCAACGGTTAGCCCCTTAATATCAACTGAATTCATGGTATCGCCTCCTAAGACTTACTTTAGTCCCTTTACAATCGTATCAACGTTATGCTTATACATACCAATGTACGTTCCTTCTTCTGTTCCTTCTTTCCCCATAGCATCTGAGAATAATTCCCCGCCTTTTTCAACTTCATGACCTTTATCCTCTGCCCCTGCTATAACGGCGTTGATCGATTTTTCAGAGATACTTGATTCTACAAACACAGCTTTAATGTTTCTGTCTACCAATGTATTTACAAGAGACTGCACGTCTGCTAAACCATATTCAGCATCTGTACTCAGACCTTGTAATCCCATAACTTGAAGATCGTATTTTGCTCCGAAGTAATTAAATGCATCGTGAGCTGTTACAAGAACTCTTTGTTCTTTTGGAATCTTTGACATTTCTTCCGTAGCATATGCTTTCAGTTCATCTAATTCCGCAAAGTACGTTTCAGTATTTCGAATGTAGTCTTCTTTGTTTTCAGGATCTTTCTCGATCAATCCGTCCCGCACTTGCTCTAATGCAATTTTCCATAAATCAATATCGAACCACACATGTGGGTCAGTTGCCGTATTATCTGCCTGATCTTTACGCAGTTTATCTTTAGGTATGCTATCAGCGATGGCATAAGTTGGTTTTTCTTTATTCATTTTTTCAAATACCTCAAGCATTTTCCCTTCTAAATGGAGACCGCTGTAGAAAATAATATCTGCTTCCTGAAGCTTACCAATATCCGACTGTTTAGCTTTGTATAGGTGAGGATCCACCCCGGGTCCCATTAAACTTTGAACCTCTACATGTTCTCCTCCAATATTTTTAACCGCATCCCCTATTTGCCCAATTGTTGTCGTAACGACTATTTTATCGTTTTTAGTACCCGAGGTGGTTGCTCCACAGCCTGATAGGATGAGGCCTGTCGCTAAAATAATGATCATCCCGGTAAGAGCCATTAATCTTATTTTCATGTTTAATCTCCTCTCTAACCCATAAGTTTTTTGTTTTCTAATACATCTACCTTATTCTTGAAACTTGTATATGTTCACTTTTTTTTGAATAAGGAATTTATTTTATGTATGACTATAAAAGTTTCCTTAATGCAAATTTTATTTCCTCACTCAAAAATTGTCAACACATATTAACCAAATTGGTTAAACGTTTCCGTGAAAAAAGAGGAAATGTTGACTCGAAAATCGTCATATTGTATAGTAAAGACATCATTGAAATGGACGGTTTTCATGCTTATTTTTAAGCATTGGGATCATTCATTTCGTGAAAACTATTTTCCATAGGCACAACTGTGCTTGAACGATTTAGGAGGATTCTAACATGCAAAATGGTAAAGTAAAATGGTTCAATAATGAAAAAGGTTTTGGATTCATCGAAGTTGAAGGTGGAGATGATGTATTCGTTCACTTCTCAGCGATTCAAGGTGAAGGGTTCAAATCATTAGAAGAAGGTCAAGAAGTTTCTTTTGAAGTTGTTGAAGGAAACCGCGGACCACAGGCAGCAAACGTAGTTAAATCATAATTGTACAAAACAATAGATCAAACATAAAAGGCAGCCATTCCTGGCTGCCTTTTATGTTTGATGCGAATCGTTCCTCTTCAATCGTGCTCCGTACTGTCGGATTTGTTCGCCAATGGTGCATTGTTCTATACAAAAGCGATGAGCATAAGTTTTGCCGTACTCCTTGCGAAAATGCGCTTTAAGTAAGCAATCGTTACAGTAGGTGTCAACGAGCTCATCCACTCTATCCACCACTTCTTTTCGATTCATGAAATCACTCCTAGATTTATAACAATGTTCGTTTTATTAATAGAGTATATAATACCCGGTGAAATTATTCTAACCGTTTGTTACTGTGTACGTTTGTTCCCTGTAATGCCTGGTTGGCGAGCTTGTCGGCTTCTTTATTGTCTTTCCTGCCCAGGATGACGAGCTCTGGCTTCAGTCTTAGCTTATGGATACGTGCTTCGATTCGGTCGAGCCACCTATTTAAGCCTTCTTCGTAGCATGGCCATTCTCCCTCCACCTGTTTCATCACCACCTGGGAATCACCCTTGATTGTACAAGGAACATTTTTTACACCGATTTCTTCAAGGAGGCCAAGGGCAATATGTAATGCTGCGTATTCTGCTTCATTATTATTTTCAATTCCTTCGAGAAGTTCATTTTTCCTGATTCTAAATGATTCCCCGCCCTTATCATAATAGATGACAATTCCGGCACCAGCATTCGACGTTTCCTTGTCATATCCGCCGTCAAAGAACAGAACAATATTTTCAGGTTCTTTCTCCAACTCCTGATTCAATTTCATGAATTCCTTCCTACTCCATGAATTCCCCATTTCATCAATGATTTCAAGATCAAGTACTCTTCCTGTTTTCATAAGGTCATCAATATGAATCAACGTTTCTTTTCGTGGAAAATAATCGGATTCAAACCATATATCAGAAACCGTTTTACTTTTGTATTTATATTTGATCTTCATATCCATTGTCATTCACTCCGTTTTCTCCATTTTATTGTTCAAAATCATTTTTCTTTGTATAATGAGGACTATTGTTTCATTTATGGTTAGGAGGATTTTTTATGTTTAATATATGGTTTGGATTTATTTTCGTACTAGTTACGTTCTCATGTTTACTGCTCATGTATAGAATGTTTGGACGGACCGGACTCTTTGTTTGGATCGGGATTTCCACCATTCTTGCAAACCTGCAGGTCGTTAAGACAATCGAAATCTTCGGAATGACAGCGACATTAGGAAATGCCATGTATGGTACCGCATTTTTAGTGACGGATATCCTGAATGAAAAGTACGGGAAGAAAGATGCCCAAAAAGCAGTATGGCTCGGATTCTTCACTCTTATCGTTATGACTATTATTATGCAACTGGTGCTGCAATTTCAACCACACCCTGAGGACTTCGCACAGGAATCCCTGGCGACGATTTTTGGCATTATCCCACGAATCGCCCTTGGAAGCCTGGCTGCTTACCTGGTCAGTCAGTTAACAGATGTATACATTTTCTCATATTTAAAGGAGAAATTCCCTACAGACGCACAGTTTTGGATTCGTAACAATGGGAGTACGATGGTGAGTCAACTATTGGATACACTTGTCTTTACAAGCATTGCTTTCCTCGGAGAATATCCAATGGATATTTGGTTTGAAATATTTATTACAACCTATCTCCTCAAATGGGTCATTTCCCTCATGGATACCCCTTTTGGCTACATGGCTAAACGATTTCCCAAGAATACGAACTAGAAGGGAATATGCTACTATATATTATAAATATATTGTTTGATGAGGTGAATAATGGTGATTGAAGTGAATGTTGATGGGGCAAGTGCCGGGAACCCCGGTCCAAGTGGCGCAGGAATCATGATCAAGAACAACGGATTAGTCGAAAAACATTCGATCCCTTTAGGAATGATGGATAATCACGAAGCTGAATTCACTGCATGCAGGATGGCACTTGAATTCTGTTTAGAGAAGCAGGCGGATATCGTGTGGCTGCGCAGCGATTCACAAGCTGTGGTTCAGGCGATTGAGAAGGAATTTGTCCGCAACAGTCAATATAAACCATTACTTGAAGAAATTTTGGGACTCACGAAGCAAATGAACCTTTTCTTTGTCAAATGGGTACCAAGTAAAGAAAATAAAGCAGCGGATGAACTTGCCCGAAAAGCCATCCATCTGAATTAAAGGGATTCTTTTGAAGTAAAATAGGAAATACAATGATTGTCCCTTAATTCCTTTAAGCTATCACGAAAACCACCGAAAAGGAGCTCCTTTTCGGTGGTCTTTTTTTACGTTCATCAAATTACTCCCTATGCCAACCCCTGCAGCTCCATCCATCTTAATGCTTCCTTTCTGGAAGAGATCTGTTGGGAGTGAAGTCTTTCCAATATGGACATATAGAAGCTGCTGTCAAATTGTTTCTGTGCTTTCAATGTGATTTCAATTGCGCTATTGACCAGTTCATCTGGGGCGTCAGTGTACTTTTTGCCAAAATAGATGAAGCCGATCGCGTCTTCTTGAAATTTGAATCCTTTGTTTTCCAAATCTATGAGAAAATCTTCTGTTGTCTTTTCCACGTTTCTCCTCACCTTATCACCACTTTGTCTTCTCTTATCTTACAGAAAATTTTTTCTTTTGCCTATCCTTTTTGGAAAACAAGAAGGCAATGAAGCCAAGTAGGGACCCGAGTATTGCTCCTCCCACCACTTCCTGGGGCTGATGTCCGAGCATTTCCTTCAGTCTCTTCGGTTTTTTCTCTTCGAATTCCACGGTTTCCTTTTCATGCGCTTTCCGGACGAGCTCATCCAGGCTATTTACTTTAAGGGTCAATTCACCGGTTTGCCGGCGGATCCCCTGGGCATCGTACATGACTATCAGACCGAATATGAAAGAAAGAGCGAAGTCGACCGTTCTAACTCCTCTCTTCAACGCAATGAATGTCGTCAAAGATGACACTCCGGCACTATGGGAACTCGGCATTCCTCCGGTCTGAAAAAACAGCTCAGGCTTCCATTCCTTCTTTTTCCAAAAGTGTAGTGGGATTTTTAATCCCTGGGCAATGGCTATACTGATCAATGCGGTTACAATTCCTTTATTCACCCTCACACCTCCCTTAACCATAGTTTGTCCCAAATATCTTTCTGTACATGGGATATTTGTATGTAACAATGACAAAATAATAAAGATCTATAAAGGAGGGTTTGTAGAATGACTAAAGGAAACAATAAAAACAAAGGGAAGAACGCAAAAAGCGTTAACCCGCAAGGAATTTCCCAGGATGCTGAATTCGCCATGGAGCCGAAGAGCACATTAGAAAATGCAGCTAAAAAGAAGAACACAAAATAATTTATTACACAAAAAGTGTCAGGGACTATTCAAGGTCCCTGACACTCTAATGAAGGGTTAGCTGGAAGCCATCATTACATTTGAACCTACTAAAAACCTTCTAAGAACTTTCAATTCCAGGTCGTCCACCAGTGAGAGCGTATCATGTGAAACGTTATTCCATCTTGCTTCCTCAACGGAAACAGATAATGGTACTTCACAGTGAATTTCGGCCAATTTCCTTGAAACATGCAGCATGTCCAGGTCTACTTCAATTTTCTTTCGTTGAGCAGGGGTCAACTCGTGCAGATTGGCAAGGATCCCGGATATATCATTATACTGTTGTATCAGCTTCATTGCCGTTTTCTCCCCGATTCCTTTAACCCCTGGATACCCGTCACTCGTATCTCCCATCAATGCTTTCACATCGATGAATTGTTGCGGGGTAATTCCTCTTTCTTCTTCAAAAATGTCTTTCGTATACGTTTGATAGTTTCCAAAACCTTTCTTCAGTAGCATGATTTCAATGTTATCATCAAGAAGCTGAAGAAGATCCTGGTCGCCGCTTAATACAGAAACTTTTCTCTCGGGTTGATGAAGCTTTGCCAGCGTCCCAATACAATCGTCTGCTTCATATCCGACCACTCCAACGTTGGAAAGATTGAACCCTTCAGCCACCTTTTTTGCAAGATCAAATTGAGGAATCAATTCAACCGGAGGTGCATTTCGATTCGATTTGTAATCATTGAATACTTCATTGCGGAAAGTCTGACTTCCCATATCCCAACACACAATGATATGGGTAGGTTTTACATGGTCAGCGGCCATCAGTAAATGCTTCATGAATCCCTGAACACCATTCGTTGGAAGTCCTTTTGAGTTCATCATGAATTGGCCGGTTACGGCTGTAGCAAAAAAAGATCGAAATAATAATGCCATGCCATCTATCAATAATAAATGCTCGTTTTTCTTTTCCAAATCAACCACTCCTCAATACTTCGTTCCGTTCACTTTTTAAAGTATAACATATACGAATAAATAGCTAATTGGAAAAGTGATGAACCTTTTCCAATTAGCTATCTTTAGATTATTCTTTCTCCACCTTGTGGTCTTCATAAGAAACCCAATCACTGTAGCTTCCCACATAAAGCTTCACATTAGTAAATCCAGCTTCCTTAAGAGCAATGAAATTTGGTGTGGCTGTCACACCAGATCCACAATAAACGATGATGGGGTCTTCCTTCTTCAGCTCTTTGAAACGCTTATTCTGCTCGTATTGGCCAAGGAAATACCCTTCCTTGACCCCATCTGTCCATGGGTGATTGATGGCACCAGGTATATGGCCAGGTATACGATCAATCGGCTCTTCAAGACCTTTGAAACGTTCCCTGCTCCGGGAGTCGATCAAAGGCGTATTTCTTTCCCCATTTGCAATCTCCTTTACTTCTTGCAAAGTGCCAATAATGTCTTCTTTGAAGTTGGGACGATAGCTTCTTGGGGGATACATGGGCACAGTTGATTCTCTTTCCCCTGAAGCCTCTTTCCAAGCGGCAAATCCCCCATTCAGAACATAGACGTTCTCGTGACCGATATAATGGAATAACCACCAGCATCGGCCCGCGAATGCCCCTTCCTTTTCATCATAGATCACAATGGTTGATTGATTGTCGATCCCTGCGTCCTCGACTTTACGAAGGAAATTTTTCATATTCGGGAGGGGATGGCGCCCCCCGTGCTTTTTCGCAAATCCGGATAAATCCTTTTCAAGGTCAAAAAAGACGGCACCCGGTATATGGCTATGATTGTAACGTTCCCGCCCTTCTCCGGGATTCCCCAAAGTAAAACGACAATCGATGACTCGTATATCCCCGTCATGAATATGGTCCATAAGCCAATCCACCTCTACGAGCACACTCATGATTTCATCCCCCTCTTCTTCATCAATTTCACCACTTCCTCCTTCGGTTCCCAACAGGAAAATTGATAAGTGGTTTTCGTTTCATAGCCAAGTCTTGAGCAATGATAGGTGGTCCTCCCATCCGACTTCATTCCTTCAATGTGAATGCATGTGGCACAGCAGTGATAAGGATTCACAGAGATTGTCCCCCTTCGCTTCTTTATGCTTGTTCGAGCTGTTCTAAATCCCGTTTCAGTTGATTCAGGTCCTGAACGTTCTCGAGGGCCTCAAGATTGGACGTGATCTGATCCATCACTTGACTACTCATTTCTTCTTTAAGTGCTTGGAACTCTCCTTCGAGATACGTTTTCCCCCATGTATCCATGCGTGAATGTTCCTGTGCCAGATAATGGTCGGCAGGTTCCTTAAGTATCGATTCCAGTTTTTCCTGAATCAGCTTTTTACCGCCTTTTTCAAAAAAATGCTTCGGATTTTTAAAGGTTGAAAAGGCTTCTTCCAACGGTCGGAGCTCCAATTGACTAAAGGCGTTCTCAAATTCAATTGTACTGTCATTATTATATTCCATCGGAGAAATGACCAGATCCCCTTCAATCCGTTGAATCTTCTCTTCCATAGCCATCCATTGATCCCGGAGCTGCTTTTGAATGAACTGCTGGATCCGCAGGGATGTAGCCCGCATTTCCTGAGCCAGATCAAAGCCGATACTCGATAGAAGTTCCTTCAACCCTTCTTGGATCGCCTGTGACTGAGTCGGGAATTGTAAAAATAATCCTGAATGGAATGCTTCTTTATAAAAGTCCGACAACCTGAAAAATACTCTTTGTTTTACATAGTAGACGAGCTCTTTCGATTCCTGCTGCATTTCTACCGTAAGGGGTTCTACAGGTTGTGAATCGATAAGGGAGAGAACCTCTGCCTTTCTTTCCACCAGTTCTTTTTTCCTTGCTTGTTTATAAGTCTTGTCACTAGAAGCTGAATGAAGATATTGGCTAAAACGCTGCAGCCCTCTATCCCATTCACCGAGAGCTGAATCTATGCTCATACTCACTAAATCATTCTGTATGAAGGTATGAAATTCCTCCTTGAATTCAGCAATACCTGACTTATGAGAATCTGTTTCTTTAAGCGCCTGAAGGGACGATACTCCGAAAATCCTTGGAAAGCGGATCCCATATTGCATCAGTTGACCTTCTACATAGTCAATGACTTCATTTTTTTCTTCCTCGTCACTGGCAAGATCGATGGCGTTGACGACAAAGAACATCTTATCCAATTCAAAGGTGTCCTTCACACGGCCCAATTGAATTAGGAACTCCCTGTCTGCTTTGGCAAATGCATGATTATAATACGTCACAAACAGGATCGCATCCGCATTCTTGATATATTCGAAGGCAACACCCGTATGTCGTGCATTGATAGAATCCGCCCCCGGTGTATCGACGAGGGTGATTCCCTGTCTTGTAATGGCGCAATCAAAATATAGATCAATAGACTCTACAAAGCAAGCCTTCTCCTCATCTGCTACATATCCCCTATATTCTTCAAGGTCTACCTTTCGTGTCTTGCCGAGATTTCCCTTAAAGGTAGGATACCCCTTAAGAAAGGCTTGCAGGAATGATAGGTGAACATTTTCTTTCCCGCTCCCTTCACTTGTTAACACAGGGATCAATTCCGCTGCTTCATCCAGGGATGAAACATTCTTATTAAAAAGCGAAAGGGAATGATTGATGTCAGAAAATAGTTGTTCATAGGTTTTAATCTGTACATTGGCCGTTTCGTGCTCATTATCCACTGATACGGGGTTGATACGGTTGATGGAAGCCGTTGTCGGATTAGGGCTCACCGGAAGTACTTTACTCCCTAACAGGGCATTGGCAAACGATGATTTACCGGCACTGAATGCACCGAACAAAGCTATTGTAAAGGATTGATTCGAAAGCCGGTCTCTCTTGCCTTCCAACAGATCTGCCATTTTCGTAAAGCCTTTGTACTTTCTGAACACACCCGTCATCATGTCTAATCGATCAATGACCTTTTCCATAGAAGTAGACGATTTCAGCTCATCCATAGAGGCTCTTATATTCATTTCCGGTTCACGTTTCACTTCCTGTTTCTGTTCCAGAACTTCATCTGAGGCAACAATATAATCTTCCTCCCGTTCTTTCCATTTACCGGTCCATTGTGAAATGACCGAATCAGCCCGCTTTTGTTCGATCTCCACATTCATTAACCTTCGAAGTTGTGCGATTTTCTCATCCTGAAGTAAATTCCATTGATAAATGATACCTGTCTTATTCTGAAGCTCCTTCAATTCTCCTTCCATGACTGATTGTTCATCTGTTGTTGAGGTCGCCATTTCAGCAATCAGTGTTTCAATCAGCCCATTGGTTTCATTTCTTGCCTTTTTCTTTAAAGCTTCAGAAAGATCCTCACAGTATTGCAGAACATAGTCACTCGTGACACCTGCCCCCTGTTTAACTAAATCCTCCAGAAAACGGTCATCTACTTCAAGACTCAATCGATCCCATTCCGGGCGAAGATTTGATGAAGGTAGATATTCTTTCATCATGTTTTTACCAAGGGTCTTTAGATGCCATTCCAATTGGGATTCTATCCGTGTGTTGATGTCTTCTTTAAATTTTTGGAGCCTTTTGGCCTTTTCTTCTTCTGTCTTCTGCCTTGAGAATAGGAAACCGACTTTAAAGTCCGGTTGCCTGCTTTCAAGATAGCCTTTCGCTAATTCCCTTGTTTCAAAAGGCATTAAGTACGCATTTTTGAGGATTTCCCTTCTCTCTTCCTCGAATTGATCTTTAATGGCTTTGACATCATTTTTGGCTAGGGTTTCAATCAGCTTTTTTTCCTGTTGAAGGAGGTCAGCTTTTTTCTCCCATTCTATATCTGTAAGAATATCCCGAGCCTTATCCTCGATTTTCCCTAGCTCTTCTTCATACCATTTCTCATGTTCAGATTTCAATTGTGAAATGGCCGACACTGCCGAGTCTCCAATCAGTTCACTTTTCCTTTTCACTTGGTCTTCAATCAAGGCCTCTAGTTTTTTAAGATCATTGTGTGGATGACCAGGATTTTTCAAGGTTGTAAAGAAGATTCCATCGGGTACGACTCCCCACGTGGCGAATGAGTTCCTCACACTTTCCTGAAAATCGGTAAATGCTAATTCTTCATCCTGATGCTTATCGATTTGATTGACGATCAAATACAATTTGACACCATGACGAACCATCTCTTTGGTGAACTCGAAATTCACCTGTGATTGGACGTGATTATAATCCATCACATAGAAGACGGCATCAGCAAGGTGGATGGCAGACTCCGTTGACAACCTGTGTGCATCATCCGTGCTATCGACACCGGGTGTATCCAAAACAGACACACCCTCAGGCACATCACTTCTCTTTCGTCCGATTTCCACAGAGTACACATCTTCACCGTTTTTGCAAAATTCCTTTATGGCCTCAAAATCATATGGTGCCTTAAAGTACAGAGAACGTGATTGATGATAGTGAATTTTCGCGAAATCAGTTTCTGCATGATGAACTTTCACTAAATTCGCGCTGGTTGGGATCGGACTGGAAGGAAGGATATCCTCCCCCATCAAGCGGTTGATCATGGTGGATTTACCAGCGGAAAAATGACCGCAGAATGCCAGGATCAATTCATGTTTGTTCAACTTTTCGGCCAATCGTTCCACCTTGGAAGCCCGCTCTTCATCCCCACTTTGAAGGAAGAGATCGTAATATGCTGCCAGTTCTTGTAACGCATTATGTAAATGGATGCTCTTATGTTCAATTTGACTCATAGTCTAATTCCTTTCTGCTTTAAAAAGAATGATAACGTTTTTATTCTATCGTATTTTGATCAAATTCTCTATGAATTCATGTCGGCAAGGGAGAGCGGAGTTTAAAGACAGTATATGCGGAAGTGATAAAAGTGGAAAAAGACAAAATAAAAAGCCCTCTTCCGTGTAGAAGAAGGCCAGGATTATTTATCGTGTCGTTTCTGTTGCAATCAGATTTGAGTGAGCAAAAGGTTTAGTGTCTCTCTGGTATGAAGATATTTTCTTCCCTTGTACCGGATTCTTCATAACATTGGATAATACATACTTCATCATGAAGCCATACGCTACTACAGTAAATAATATCAAGAACCATACCATTTGAATCCCGCCCTTTTGAGAATAATTTTCATCTTCAATTAGAATCTTATCAAAATTGATAATCATTTTCAATAAGAAATTCATTTTTCTTTTTTAAACAGCGGGATCCAGCCTCTTGTTCTGACGTGGATCTTTTCATAATCCGTTTCTTCCTTCAAAGCGCGTTCCTCAAGGGGGATGCGGATAGAAAGGATGAATTGATTTAATAATGCAAAGATAAACAATGTCCAATAAGCGTTGAATAGGAGAGGAACAATCAGAAATTCCAATGTAACGATAAGGTAGTTAGGGTGCTTCAAATGCTTATATGGACCTTTTGCCACAACTTCAGCTTGCGGGAGGACAATGATCTTCGTATTCCAATACTTCCCGAGTGAAGCGATCGCCCATACTCTCCCAAGCTGAGTCAGGATAAAACCACCAAGTAAAAACGGCCAGTAGTGTTTGACTCCCGAATGAAGGAGTCCCCCTTCAATGAGCAGGGAAATGAAAAAAGCGATGTGGATAGCGACCATCATTCGATAATGGGACTGTCCGTATTCCTTGGCCCCTTGAGACTTCATCCACTTTTCATTCGATTTGGCTATGAATAATTCTACAATTCTTTGGATCATCAACACGGAGATAAAAAGGATAAAATACAGCATTATTCCCACCTCATCAATAGCAGCTCAGAACTGAATCCCGGCCCGAGAGCCGTGCCTAAGCCAATGTCCCCGCGTTCGCAGCCTTTATCCATAAATTCTTTCAGGACATATAGAATCGTCACTGAGGACATATTCCCATACTCCTTAAGGACTTTCATGGATTCATTAGTCATACTTTCATCCATTCCCAATGCTTCCCTGTATGCTTCAATCACTTTCTTCCCACCTGGATGGGCGACAAAGTGCTTTATATTTCCGAGCTCAACCCCATTTGCCCCGATGAATCCCTCAACATTCGGTCGCAGCCAATTTTTCACCAGTGTCGGAATATCTTTGGAGAAAACTACATGCAGTCCATTTTCCTTGACCTCCCACCCCATGACATCCAATGAATCCTCAAGTAGCGTCGACTGGGTGGCGAGGATAGTTGGCAATGGCTGTGACAATCCTTTTATGGCCAGGCTCTTGTCCCCACACACAAGGGCGCATGCCACTCCGTCTGCAAAAAGCGATGTCCCAATCAAATTACTCTTTGAACGATCACCGTGTTGAAAGGTCAGCGAGCATAATTCAATTGATAGAACAAGAACATTTGACTCAGGAAACGCCAGGCAGTATTCATACGCCCGTGATAATCCACTTGCTCCACCTGCACACCCCAACCCCCAAATCGGTATTCGTTTTACATGAGGAGAAAAAGGGAGCCGGTTCATTATTCTTGCTTCAAGACTTGGGGTTGAAAGACCTGATGTGGATATGGTTAGAATGGCATCTATGTCTTTCAAGGTGAGGTTTTGGCTTGATAACACCTTATGGACTGCTTTCGTACCCAATTCAACGCTATGGTGGATAAATTCATCGTTTTTTTCTTGAAGGGAATGTTCCCTGGAAAACCATTCGAGATCCTTCACGAAATAGCGATTTTCTATTTCACCGTTTTGAAACACATTGATTAATCGGCCAATATCCCTAAAACTTGAAGAAAATAATTGTTTCGCAAATTCTGCCGCTTCGTTTTGCGTGATTTTCACAGGTGGGATTTCAGTTTCTACTGAGAGTATCTTCGGCATGTATGTCCACTCCTTACACTTCCATGTAAGGATAGCATTTCCATACATATCAAAAATATGTATGCAGAGTAATACTTCAAAAACAAATTGTAAAATAGTTCTTTAGTATGAAATAAATACTAAAATATCATCCTTTCAACCTAGTCTATATGGTATGATTATAGTGACAAAATACTGGAGGAAACGACATGATTTTAACGAAAAGTGTCACAGATATACTCAATAGTTCAGTAGAATCGATTAAAGGGGTCATTCCCTTGCACATTGACGTTCTTAAACCCTCATTGCTGACAGAGCCGTTCAGCCAGCATAAAATCGGTGTACTCATCGGGTTTACGGGGGATGTTAGAGGCAGAATGATCATTGATGGTGAAGAGGAGAGCTTTCAAGGTTTGGGTGCATCCATGTTTGGAATGCCTTTGGAGGGTGAAATGCTTGAATCTTTCGCAGGGGAACTTGGAAACATGATCGCGGGAAACCTGGCAACACTCCTTGCACAAGCCGGCCACTCTTTGGATATTACCCCCCCAACCGTCATTGTCGGTCAATCAAGGATGTATGGATTTGATAAAGCTTTAAAACTACCGATTAAGATTGAAAATGTAGGGGATTTCCTGGTGGTTTTAATGATTGAATAGAAGCATTCGAGAAAAGGCTGACCTTAAATAGAGGTCAGCCTTTTGTCTCGAGACAGTTAAAATCCATGAATCGTCATGCCGCCGTCTACAAAAAGGGTTTGTCCTGTAACATAGTTAGATGCGTCACTAGAGAGGAACACCGCAGGACCGACCAATTCTTCCAGTTCACCTATCCTTTTTAATGGAGTAACGCTCAATATATCGCTGACATACTCTTCATTTTGAAGCAATTCCTCGGTTAACGGCGTTTTGAAATACCATGGACCGATGCTATTCACATGAATATTGTATTTTCCCCATTCCATTGCCAATACCTTAGTCATTTGAATCATGGCAGCTTTCGTGGAAGCATAAACGACCCCGGTCCTGAGGGCAACATGACCAGCAACAGAAGCAATATTAATGATTTTCCCACGGTTCCTTTCTTTCATGTGTTTCCCCACATCCTGGCTCATCATAAAAGCGGATTTAAGATTCGTATCCATGATCTTCTGCCATTCTTCATCGGTAACCTCCAAGGCAGTCGACCGGATATTCATCCCGGCATTATTGATTAAAATATCAATGCACATGCCGTTTTCTTCTATGTAGGATATAACATTTTGAATGTCTTCACGGGATGTTACATCTGTCGGGAGGATATAAGCCTTTCTCCCCAGTTCCTCGATGACTCCTGCCGTCTCTTCTAAATCGCGCCTGGTTCTTGATAAGAGGACAACATCACAACCAGCTTCTGCCAACCCAATACTGAGGGCTCGTCCGATTCCGCGGCCTGCCCCTGTGACAACAGCCAATTTGTTTTTTAAAGAAAATGAAGGTAAATACATTTCTCCCCACCACCGTATCTATAAATTAAATCTTCTTAATATTAACACAGATACGGTCTCTCCCAAAGGTAAACCTCTCATTGATGACCTTTCTTGCCTTGGTGATAATGAACCTGGATATAAATCTCTGCTTCGACAGGCAGTCTGCATTGAGGACAAATCGTTTTATCAGAAAAAATTTGGCAGCACTGTTTACAATAAAATTTTTGCACCTGATCTTCTCCTTCCCTTTCCATTCCTACACTCTATGCAAGAAAGATTGGTAAATGAACGCTATAAAAAGCCCAAATTTGAATCGCTTCACAATTTCTTCACAAACTTACTCACCATGTGTGACTTTTATCACAGATTTTAGTCCATGTCCCCACTTATGATAAAAGTATCAAAGCAATCGTCCATTGACGGGAAGGAATGAGGGGAATGGGAAAACCGGAATTACGTCAAAAATCAGTGATGAAAGTGAAGGAATCCGATACATTAAAAGGTACCTTTACCTCCGTATTATTTTTAGGCGGTTTTTTAGTCCTTACATGGATTGGGGTATTCATATTATTTCTGAATCGTTTTTAATTTGAAGGAGTGGTCTACATGCATATGCATCGGTATGAGAAATGGTGGTTAACGTTAGGAACAGGGTCTCTTATATTATTTTTAATCATATTGGGAATCAGTGCTTTTCATCAAGGTCATCAGCCTCCAAGTGCGAAGGCATACGTCAACCCGGAGCAAGTGGACAAAATCGCACCATTTAATAAGCCTGGATTAAAAAAGGTGGAAGGAAAGTCTTGGGATTATGAGTTGGTGTTTGTTGCATCGGCTTTTAACTATACTCCAGGGGAGATTGATATCCCAAAGGGGTCAACACTGAAGATTACTGCCACAACCAAAGACGTTATTCATGGGTTTGAAGTGGCAGGAACGAATATCAATATGATGCTTGAGCCGGGATTTGTCAGTGAATACACGACAACCCTTGATAAGGCCGGAGAATACCTCATTGTATGTAATGAATATTGCGGAGTTGGGCATCACACGATGAAATCTATGATAAAGGTGGTGGACTAAATGAATCCTTTGATGAGAATCGATAAAAAAGATGCAACACTCGCCATGGCCCATATCTATGTTGGATTCTTCGCCCTGGCACTAGGGGGATTGGCAGGGTTATTGCAGGTTTTAGTACGTTCAGGCCGTTTCACTTTACCCGCTGGAATCGGATATTATCAAGTATTGACGGTTCACGGGGTATTACTCGGATTAGTACTTACGACATTCTTTATCCTGGGATTCCAGCATGCGGCCATTTCCCGAACGTCAGGTACCTATTCCAAGAAATCCCTTATGATGGGGTGGGCAGGATTCTGGATCATGCTCCTTGGCACGATCATGGCTGCCGTTATGATTCTATTAAATGAAGCCACGGTACTCTATACATTTTATGCTCCTCTGCAGGCACATTGGATTTTCTACTTAGGATTGACATTCGTGGTTGTTGGAAGTTGGTTTGGCGGTGCAGGGATGATCATGAAATACATGAGCTGGAGGAAGGAACATCCCGGACAGCCGAGCCCATTATTAACCTTCATGGCTGTTATCAACACCGTCTTATGGATCGTTGCCACCATTGGTGTAGCAGGAACTGTTTTATTCCAGCTTCTCCCCTGGTCCCTTGGTTTGGTGGACAGGGTCGACGTTCTTGTCAGTCGCACGTTATTCTGGTACTTCGGTCATCCACTCGTGTATTTTTGGTTGTTGCCTGCTTATATGGCCTGGTACGTGATCATCCCAAAAATCATAGGGGGGAAAATCTTTTCCGATTCATTGGCACGCCTATCTTTTATCCTGTTCCTTCTGTTCTCTATTCCCGTCGGTTTCCATCACCAATTGGTAGAACCTGGAATAGATGCGTATTGGAAGTTCCTGCAGGTAGTCCTGACGTTCATGGTTGTGATTCCTTCCCTGATGACGGCATTCTCGCTGTTTGCAACCTTTGAAATGTACGGACGTTCCAAAGGGGCTAAGGGATTATTCGGGTGGTTCAAGAAGCTTCCATGGTCTGATGCACGGTTTACTGTACCATTTATCGGGATGGTCGCTTTCATCCCTGCAGGAGCTGGCGGCTTGATCAATGCATCTAACCAAATGAATCAGGTTGTTCATAATACAATATGGGTGACCGGTCATTTCCATTTAACACTTGCCACGTCTGTCGTTTTAACGTTCTTTGGTATCTCTTACTGGTTAGTACCTCATTTAACTGGACGTGTCTTGACGAAAGCGATGAACAAACTGGCCATCGTCCAAGCCATCGTCTGGGCGGTAGGGATGAGCATCATGTCTGGTGCCATGCATGCAGCTGGTTTACTGGGTGCCCCAAGAAGGTCTTCTTATTCCACCTATGGTGATGCATCACAGGCAATGGATTGGATCCCCTATCAAATCGCCCAGGGTGTTGGCGGGACCATCCTTTTCATGGGAATCATTCTCGTTCTATACATCTTCATCAACCTGGCATTCTTTGCACCGAGAGGAGAGGAAGAATTTCCTGTAGGCGAACAAGCAGAAGCAGCCGATAGAACCCCAATGGTCCTTGAAAACTGGAAAATTTGGTTAACCATCTTAGCGGCTCTCATTCTTGTTGCCTACTCTGCCCCATTCATCGACATGATCCAAAATGCACCGCCCGCATCTAAAGGGTACCGTATGTGGTAACAAGAAAAGCTCCAGGGGCTTGCGCTGGGGCGACAAGCATTATAAGAGGCTGCTTCAAATGAAGCAGCCTCTTTACTATTTCTGTTTAATAGGGACAAAGAGCTCTAATTTCCGTTCATCTTCCGTTTCGTTGATTTCTCTATCCTGGGATAGATACTTCTCGACACTCAGTCTGGAGTAGTCCTTCTCAAACCCGTTTTCTTTAATCCAGTTAAAGATAGCAAAGTAGGCTTGCTCCACTTCCGTCGAAAGACCTCTATAAAGGGCGTGGGCATACTCTCCGGCAGGGAGTGACAGTTCAACCAGCCCCGGTGGAAGCTTCTCCACACGATCAACCTCCACGGTACAATAGTACGTAAAATCAGTCGCTCTGTCATGGAAAGGTGCATATATGCATTCATCTCCATTGATATGATGAATGGATGGGATCATCTGTTGAAATTTAGTGAATAGTCTTGGAATCTCGGAACCTCTTCCATATGGACCGGTCCAACCTATTCCAACAAGTAATTTATCCTCCAGTGATGCTACATTAATTTCCATGATTTTGCCTCCAATGTATTTGTTAATTCAAGGAATAAACCTTTGAATACTTCTCCGTCAGATAATCGGCCAAGTATTGGGCATTGAGCCCTTCCCCAGTCACTTCCCTGATAATTTCAAGCGGTTTTTTCATCTTGCCCCACTGGTGCACATTCGTCGTCAACCATTCTCTTACTGGTGTAAGGTTTCCTCGTTCCAACAGTTCTTCATAATGAGGAATATCCTTTAACATGGCACGCTTTAACTGTGCCGCATACATATATCCTAATGCGTATGACGGAAAGTAACCAAAGCTCCCCCCTGCCCAATGAACATCCTGCAGCACTCCTTCACCGTTATGTGAAGGACGTATACCTAAGTATTCTTCATATTTTTGATTCCAGATTTCAGGGAGATTTTCCACTTCGATCTCATCGTTAAATAATCCTTTTTCAATTTCATAGCGAATAATGATATGTAAAGCATATGTTAACTCATCTGCCTCGATCCGGATTAAAGAGGGCTTCGACTCATTGATCGCTCTGTAGAAATCACTTAATTCAACGGAATCAAATTGTCCTGTCGAGTATTCCTTCAGCAACGAATAATTCTGTTTCCAGAAAGCGTGCTCCCTTCCTACAAAGTTTTCATAAAACAGCGATTGGGATTCATGAATCCCCATTGACGTTCCCGTACAAAGAGGGGTACCCATCAAGTCTTTTGAAATGTTTTGTTCATATAGTGCATGACCACCCTCATGAATTGTACCAAAGACTGCTGTTCTCCAATCACTTTCGTCATATTTAGTAGTTACCCTCACATCACCAGGGTTTAAACCAATCGCAAATGGATGTACTGTTTCGTCCAATCTGCCGGAGTTAAAATCGTATCCCATTTGTTCAAGGATTTTTAAACTGAACTGTTTTTGTTTATCTTTAGGAAAGTTTTTATAAAGGAAATCGGTTTGTGGTTTATTTTCCAATTGAGAAATCTTATGTACAAGTGGAACGATTTGATCTCTAAGATCGCCAAAAACCCTGTCCAACACGTTTACTGTTACACCCGGCTCATACATATCCAGTAATGTATCATATTTATTTTCTTCATAACCCCAATAATCAATGAAGCGTTTTGTGAATGCCACAAGCTTCTCTAAGTAAGGCTTGAACATATCGAAATCCGCTTTTTCTTTTGCCTCTTCCCAGACACCTTCCGCTTTTGATTGTAATACTACGTATTCCCTATACTCAGAAGCAGGGATTTTTTTATTTCGATCATATTCTTTTTGACATTCTTCCAATAATTTCTGTGTCATTTCATCCAATTGATCCATCTCTGGAGAGAGTTTCGCCAGGTAAGCGGCCATTTCACTCGAAGTGGACATTTCAAATAGTTCTGATGATAGCATCCCGATGACTTCTGATCGCTGCTCAACTCCATTTTTTGGAGCACCCGTCCTTAAGTCCCAGAACATCAATCCCAGTGCTTCATTATATGCAGACATTTTTTTCACATAATCATTAAATTGATTTATTGTCTCTGTTACTGATTCTTTCATTTTATAAAGCCCCCTTTTTTTACATACAATCTATTTTATCATATTTTTCTGGAAACTTGGCTTCAGAAACGTTTGGGGATGAATGAATCATCGTTTTAGCTATTATCATCCATGCTAAAAGAACCTGGATCCAATAAAAAAGCCGCCCATCCAGGCGGCATCATTTCAATCTCTATGCATTCAGTACTTCAATTCCGACTGGTAAAACCGATTCTACCAGTCCTTTGAAGGATGTTTCAGTGTCATTCATTAGAACATGGATGCTTCCCTTGTCTTCACTCGTACGAATCAAGCGGCCGATCCCTTGTCTCAAGCGAAGGATCATATAAGGAATGTCTACTTCTTGCATTGCATCTGAGGCATGATTCCGTTTCGCATCAAATACCGGGTCCTTTGGCGGGAATGGAAGCGAGTAGATAACCACCTGCGAAAGAGACTCACCAGGCACGTCCAGACCTTCCCATAAGTGATAGGAACAAAGAACCGTAGATGTTTCCTGCTGGAACTGTTCTACCGTATCACTGATTTCTCTGTCACCTTCATAAATCACATCCCAGGCTTGATCCCCCTGTTGAAGTTGATAAGACCTGAAAGCATTCATTTCATTCTTGGATGAGAAGAGAATCAACGTTTTCCCTTGGTTACTCTTAAGTTGATCAAATGCATACTGACTCTTTGCGTTTGCCTCGGCATCCAGTGATGGAAGATAGGCTTTCATCATCTCTTCGTACTCATAAGGTGATTCCACTGAGAATTTTTCATATTGTTCGATCCCCAGCGACTGGGAAACATATGAGAAATCTTTATTATAAGACAGAGTGGCAGAAGAGAAAATGAATGGAATACTTTGAGAAAATACTTGTTCTTTCAGAATTTCCTCTACTAATCTAGGCATCACGACAAAGGTATGCTCTTCTTTTGATGTTTCCAACCAATAGATTCCTTTCTCGTCATCTAAAAATAGTTTCAAGGAATATTGAATTTGCTCCAGATATTCTTCCACAACCTTTAGTAAATAATCATCCATGACATACATTTCTGATTCAAATACGAGCTCATTCAATAGACTTTCGATTTTCTCAGTAAGTGATCTGCCCTGCTGTAATATTGATTCAGACCGGGTAATATACTGCCTTTCGGAACCAATCTCTGCTTTGGATTCCTTTTCCAATAAATCGAACCACTTTTCATTTTCCAACATGATGTCTTCAATGATATACAGTGTCTCTTCCCTCATATCCGATGATGATAGCTTTTCAAGAAGGCTTTCAAGTGTCTCCATTCTCATTCGGTACGTCATCGCTTTTTGAGAAGCGAATTCCAGCAGATGACCCTCATCAAATACGACGGAGCTCGCTTCCGGTAGGAGTGGAAGCTGTCCTTCCCGCTTTCTGCTCTCCTTTGTCCAGATATGCTCCATGTAAAAATCATGGGAGCAAATTATCAAGTCAGCCGCGTTCCGATAATGTTCACGATGAAGGGTTAGACCACAGCGGTGGCGATAGACGCATGACATGCAGTCCTGAAGGGAGTCCCAGCCTACATGATCCCATTCTTCATCTGACAACCCGGCATATTCTTTACGGTCCCCATAATGGGTGAAGCTTCGCATGGAGGAATTATCATGAACAAATCCCGGCAATTCTTCCCACATATCCAGATAGAGTTCATCATTCGAAACGTTCTCTTCCAGTTTTTTAATGCAAAGATACTGCTCCCTCGATTTTGCAAGTCTAACATCTATGTCTAAGTCAAGTGCGCTTTCAAGCTTCTTTATATCCCCTTCTTTTTTGACAATCTGCTCTATGAGCGTTTCGTCGGCACAGGCGATGATTGCAGGCTTCCCTGTATACCTCGCATAGGATAATGCATATAGAAGATACACCAGGGTTTTCCCTGTACCAACTCCTGCTTCCGCAAACATGACCTGCTTATTTTTATATGCTTGATTGAGCTGAAAAGCCATAAAGACCTGTTCATCTCGTAAATCAAATCCCTTTTCAGGCAATAAATCATAAAAAACATCACCGACCCAATCGGATAATGCTTCATAAAAGGATTGCTCCTTCGTAAGTTCAAATGGTAATTTTCTTCTCATATGGACCTCCTGCGTGACACAATATTTCTAATTTACTAGAATTTTTTCCTGTTGAAAAGGGGTAATGGACAAATAATCTGACGTCCCTCTATGGTAACAAACAAAAGAAAAGAGACTCTCCATACAAAGGGTGAGTCTACCATTTGTATGGATGTCCCTGGTCTTTCGAGACTGTACTCAGTCGTATATTCTCTTTTTTCTAAGCAATTCATATTGAAATGCTTGATCCAGATCTTTCGCAGCTTCATGCAAGTCTGCACCCGCTCCTTCTTCACCCGATATGGAAGAAATGGAGCTTTGTAAGGCTTGATAGATTTTGTGGAAATCGATGGAAGAATGGTCCATCCTATTCACTCCCCTAAAAATGATAGAACTATTATACGCAGGAAGTGAAAAGGATATTCTGAACTTCTTCATCTTTTTTTATTCAAACAGGAAAAATCATTTTCTCGGTGGACGCGGCCCCCAATATTGATAATAGTCTGTCCTTATGAATCCATTGAACAATTTACGTTTCTTGGTGGCTTGCTTCCCGTAGCACTGTTCAAAGTTCTCATGGGAAGTCAGCATGTATACAGACCAAGTATCCAGCTTTTCAAAGGCTTTTCCCATCTCCTGATACATATGCTCTACCTCTTTACGTTCACCTAAACGTTCTCCATAAGGAGGATTTCCAACGATGATTCCGTATTCTAAGTCTGAAGTGAAATCTCTGACTTGCATTTGCTTGAATTTCACCAGGTCGCCTAGCCCTGCTTCTAATGCATTTTCTTTGGAAACTTCGACCATTCTATGATCGATATCCGTACCGAGTATTTCAAGTGGTTGGTCATAGTTAGCCAAATCCTCAGCTTCCAGACGAGTTTTCTCCCATACATCATTAGGCATTAACGGCCATTCCTCCGACAAGAACTCACGGTTGAATCCAGGTGCAATATTCTGGCCGATCAGAGCGGCTTCAATCGCAATGGTCCCTGACCCGCAAAACGGATCAACAAACGGGCGATCAGGATTCCAGGTCGTTAATTGGATCAATGCCGCTGCCAGGGTTTCCTTTAATGGGGCTTCACCTTGACCGATACGGTATCCCCTTTTATGAAGACCCTGTCCACTTGTATCCAGTGTGATGCTTGCCACGTCTTTGTGGATGGCAACCTCAATTTTAAAAAGAGGTCCCGTTTCATCCAGCCAGGATGTTCTTTTGTAAGCAGTACGCAGACGTTCCACAATCGCTTTCTTGACGATCGCCTGGCAGTCAGGCACGCTGTACAGCTTTGATTTAACGGATTTACCCTGTACGGGGAACTCTGCATCTACAGGGAGGAAATCCTCCCAGGGAAGCTTCTTTGTATTCTCGAATAGCTCATCGAAGGAATACGCTTTAAATTCTCCCACAAGGATCTTGATTCTGTCGGCAGTTCTCAACCACATATTGGCCCGTGCAATCGCCGTTTCATCCCCCTTGAAGATGACCTTCCCGTTTTCAACCTGACAATCGTACCCCAGTTCCTTCACTTCTTTGGCAACAATCGATTCCAAGCCCATCGCTGCCGTTGCGATTAATGTATATGTACCCATAATGTCACCCCGCTCAAAAATATCACACTACAATAGTATGTACCTGTACTCATTAAAATAAAAAGGACTGATACAAAAGAGCAGTGTATTACCTGCATGTATCAGTCACTTGCATTATTAAATCCATATTGCTTTTATCCCGTAATAGTGTTTTGTAAGCCATGTTTTGTTCCGTTGTACTGCAAGCGACTATTTGTCTCGTACTCGGGCGGTAATCATCTATCTACAAAGGAAATTCCTTTGTCCCTCTCTTCGTTCAATTCCTCTGAGAGGATTCCCCTACCTAATTTGGGTTTCTCGCTCGTGGGGTTTACCTCGTTCCACTCCTGTCATTTCTAACAGGACTTCGTCACTGTGGCACTTTCAAAGTAGTCACACCATATCTCAGGAAATGAGACGTAGGTGTTTTCCCTGCCGTCAGCCCAATTTGAGCTGCCCTAGCTTATGAATTGGCTAGGCACGAACACTACGTGCATCTCAGCACCGTGCGAGCATGGACTTTCCTCTACAACTTAACGTTGCAGCGATTACCCAAACACCATTAAGGAACAGCAATAACTAATTATACGGTATTTCACCTAGAAATTCAACTGGAAAAATCAGTCGTATAATTTATTTCCAAATACGTGCTTTTCTAAATTGGACAGACGTTTTAAAATATCGAAATTGGTTGTTCCTGTCTGCTGTGGTGGAGCCTGTGTACGTTGCTTAGCAGCACCTTCTGCCTGCTTTTTCAAACGCAGGTTTTCCTGCTGAAGATCTTCTATCTCTTGATGAAAGGTTTCATAATCTTTAATAATCAAGTCTAAAAATTTATCCACGTCTTCCGGCTTATATCCCCGCATTCCACTTTTGAATTCTTTCTCGAGAATATCCTTTGCCGTTAATTTCACTTTATCTGAGATCATTCTATTCACCTCTATATTTATCACTATCATTTTTTCAAAAAACCATCATTTTGTCAATCTATTTCAAATGAATTCGGTGGTATATCGGCTTGAATCCTGCTTACTCAGTCTGTTTTCCACTGCTCTTCTTCAACGATCCATTGAAGATCCTGAAAACTGATTGCCCTTAATTCAAAAGAAGGATCGGACTCTTTTTTCCTCTTCGCTTCATCATAGAAGTATTTGGGCGAACCATCTTTTTCCTCATCATATAGAATGATGCAAGAGTGACTTTTTTGTAAAAATAATTGATTCTTATTCCGGAACTGCTGTGGATTCTGATAAGGATGCTTTGAAATCGTTTCGACAAAATCAGCTTGAGACAGAATCAGTTCGTAATATTCCTTGTTCTGGTCATTCCAGTTTTCTTCCTGAGAAATGAATGGTGTCAGGACGGCCAATTTCAACTCAGGGTAATCTTCCTGAAGTTCAAAAACAACTTCCGCCCCCCAGAGTTCTACACCAAGCTGTCCACTGATGAGCACCCATTCCAAGCCAATATCCAAGAGAGATAACAGTTCTTTCCTCAATGCTTGCTTTATGTAATAAACGGCTTTGTCATCCTGCTTGAAAATTCCCAATTCAAAGGATTTATACCCAGTTACACATGCAACATTCCCCAAATTGAAAACCCCTTTACTCCGGGTACATCCGGTACCTTTACTCACTTAGTGTACCCTAATCCTTTACTGTATATTGTATCATATTTCATCTGTTTCTAAAGATCGGGAAATCTTTCAGGATGATCATCCTTCGCTATTAAAAAAGGAGAGATGCTCCTTCAAGAAAGATCTCTCTCGTATATGATAATGTGCAGAAACACTCTATCACTACATACTGAGTCCAGTCTTTTAGATGCATCCCTTTGAAATCATCATTGATATATTATCTTCCCATACCGTATGGGCCGAATGGTGGTCTTGGCCGAGGTCCGAATCCTGGTCCCCCTGGGCCTTGAGGTCCTCCAGGGCCTCCAGGTCCTCCACCACAATTAAACTGTTGATGTGAAACACTGTCTACTTGTGATTGTGTCTGCGGGAAATAATGCTTATGTTGATACATAACATTATTCACGTTTGTTGTGTGGGTCGGGTGGATATGAGGCACCTCATAAGTCGTCATGTTGTGATTCACACAACATTTAGTCGGGTGTACAACTGCAGGTAGTACTTGATTAGGTCTTGGTCTGCAATACATACTAACGCTCTCCTTTCATCGCTTAGTTGTTACAATAATAGCCTATGAAGAAGAGAGGGTACATGTACTAATGAAAATACCTATTTTTAGGAAGAACATTTTTTATCGTTACATGAAACTATATAAACTTTGTGAATAATTGGTAAAAACAAAGGCTGTTAAACCAATGACGACAAAGAACAAAATCAAGATGGCGCGGTTCATTTTCATCATTCCTTCTTATTTTAAATATTTTCAACACAATTTATTATTTTACAACTACTTTTGAAAATTCTCAATATAAAAATAAGAAGATGGAACCACTTTTACACTGGATGAATTTATTCTTTGTCCCACGGTCTTGTTTGTTTTGTTTCTCTCTCCAATTTCCTCTCTATCCGGTCCATGCGGTGAATCAGATTTTCAGAAAGCGTGAGGTCCTTCTTACTGGCTTCCACCGAGTTTCCAATCAAAGCTGATAGTTGTACACACATGTCCATAGCGCGATTCAAGTCCTTTGTCTTATGTTCATATAGTTTAGCTAATTCGATCATTGCTCCTTTACGGATTGAAACCGGTGCCCCTTCCAGGATGTCTTCCCACAGGTTAATCGCTTTGTGCGTTTGTTTGTCCCTTTTATACTGTAGGGCAAGCTGATGCATGGCCTCATAATTCGGCTTTTTATCTTCTTTGATGAGTTCCTCGTAACGCTCTTTAGCAATTCTTGTGTTACCGGTATACTCCAGCCACCTGCCGACTTCAAATCTTTCTTCCCCGCTTGCCTGATCGTGGACGTTCAGGAGTTGGAAAGTCAAATGAGTATATAGAGTGATGAGCGACAGGATGTCCAATTCATTATGGGTCATGACCTTGAGGATACCTTCCGGGTCTTTACGATCGATATAATCAAAATAAATCATGGGAGCCAGATACCCAGGAACATCATCGGTTCTATGAAAGCCAAGAATGTTTCGCTCCACGTTGACGAGCTTTACAGATTCAAGTTTGTGCTTGAATAGCCTTCTGGAACCATGATATAAATCAAAGTGCCCAAATGCTGGCAGTTTCGGTACATGATCTTTAATGAGAGTATGCCTTGTTTTAACTTGAGGCCAATCAAAGGCCTTCCCATTGTAGGTTACTAACGTGTTGTAATCCACATTGCTTAGGAAGCTGTGATATAAAGGAATTTCACTCCCTGGTTGTGGAAGGAAGTGTTGTGTGATGATGACTTCTGTCTCGGTTACTCTTCCATGTCCCAGTAGGAAGATCGTATTTCCGACCCCACCTCCGAGTCCTGTTGTTTCTGTATCAAAAAAGAACATTTGGTCATGGGAGAGCCCTTTAGAAGACAAGGGATGATTTCCAGTGAACCCCTGCCACGCATCGACAGCTTTAATGAAATCCTTGAACGCATAATCTCCATGCTGATGCTCAATAGGATATCGTTTCTCCCTCACCAGGCAGAAATCATCATCTATGAAATATAGTTCAGACCCATTTTCTTTCCACACATTTATAAATGGCAGGTCGACCCTATCCTCGACAGATGGCTCTTGTCTCTCAGCACCCACCTTTTCTTCACGGATAATATGCTTTTTCATTCTCGTTAATTTATTTTTCAATGACATGCTTGTATCCCCCTTCCATTATTGAAGGAAAAGATGAAGGAGCTTTAATGAATCCAGTTTGGCCGTGTGGAGGGAATGCTCCATTCCTATGCATGAAGGGCAGCCGCTTTGACAGGGGCACCGCTCAATCATGGAAGATGCCTCATGGAGAATCTTCTCAAATTGTTCATACACTTTTTCACTGAGCCCGATTCCGCCCGGGTAGCGGTCGTATATAAAGATAGTCGGCTGTTCATTATGGGCAGCCTTGATTTGCGGGACTACGAAAATATCGCTTGGGTCGCACATGACAAATAACGGAATGATAGATTTCAGGCTTTGGGATACCCCGATCAGCCCTTCTTCAAGTCGTTCCTGACTGAAAGAGTCAGCATCTTTTAATGAAATCCAGCTGGAGCTCGTATGCAATTCCTCTTCAGGAAGATGAATCGGACCAGATCCGATATTTTCATGTGTATCAAATTTTATTTTCTTAAAAATCGTTGCCATCGCTTGAACGGTCACATCCCCGAATGCTACGTCAAACATCTCTGATTTCCTCACTTTGTCTGTTTCCAGCACCCTTAATTGTACAGCCAGGTTCGCATCCGTAAAGTAGTCCACATCCACTTCCCTTACAAATGCCTTTTTTTCTTCCCAATCCAGTTTCTCTACTTGAAACTGAACTCCCTGATGTAAATAGATTGCTTCATCATGCAATAGGGTCATGGCAGAGAAACGGTCCATTTCCCCAATGACTTTCACAGCAGAGATATCCGTTTGATCGATGATGATGACATTCTCCTGAGAAGCTGAACGAAGGCTTATGTTATGAGCTGGAAACACATCGTTCATCCAATACCATTTATCTCCATTTTTATGGACGACTCTTTCTTCTACAAGAAATTCCAATATATCTTCAATTTCATGCTGGCCAAATTGCTCGCCATCTCTAAAAGGCAGTTCATAGGCTGCGCACTTAATATGATCGATAAGAATGATTAAATTATCAGGATTGATCCTTGCCGTTTCGGGGGTTTGCTCAAAGAAATAATCTGGATGCTCGATAATGAATTGGTCAAGGGGACTGGAACTTGCCACCATGATGACGAGAGACTCTCCATGTCGTCTGCCGGCTCTGCCAGCCTGTTGCCAAGCACTTGCGATCGTCCCTGGATACCCAGTCATGATGCAAACTTGCAATTGGCCGATATCTACACCTAATTCAAGGGCGTTTGTACTAACAACACCATATATTTCCCCATTTCTCAAACCTTTTTCAATCTCTCTTCGCTGTGTCGGAAGATATCCCCCCCGATAACCCCTGATCGATTTCGCTCCTAATTGACTTTTCACTAAATCTTGTAGATACGTAAGGATAATTTCCACCCTGACTCTGCTTCTCGCAAAAATGATGGTTTGTACTTTATTTTTCAATAGTTCTAAAGCGATCCTTCTCACCTCGAGGGTGGCGCTTCGGCGAATATTCAGCGGTTTATTGACGATAGGGGGATTATAGAATACGAAGTGTTTCTTTGCACTTGGTGCCCCATTATTGTCTATTAATTTCATGTCATCGCCGGTTAGATGCTCAGCAAGCTCCTTCGGATTAGCGATTGTTGCCGATGTACAGATGAAAATGGGTGAAGCACCGTAAAATTCACAAATCCTCTTCAACCTTCTGATCACATTGCTGACGTGGGATCCAAATACCCCTCTATAAATATGAAGTTCATCAATAACGACGTATTTAAGATTTTCAAATAGCGACACCCACTTCGTATGATGTGGAAGAATGGCTGAATGAAGCATATCGGGATTCGTAATGACAATATGCCCGGCTTTTCTTACCTTTTGACGGATATTAGCAGAAGTGTCCCCGTCATATGTATAGCTATTGATGGAAACCTCTGCCTCTTGTATAATCTCGTTCAACTCACTTTTCTGATCCTGTGCTAGTGCCTTGGTAGGAAAGATGTATAAAGCCCGTGCATCCGGGTTGTCCATGATGGTTTGAAGTACAGGAAGATTATAACAAAGCGTCTTTCCAGACGCAGTCGGCGTGACGGCAGTGAAGCTGTGCCCCTCCATAGCAAGCTGAAAAGCTGATTTTTGATGGGTATAAAGCTTTTCGACCCCCCTCTTATTCAAGGCTTTTTTTATTCTTTCATCTATTTCATTTGGCAGGTCTACCAATTGTGCCGGTTTTTCATCAATGGTATGCCAATGAGCAATCTGTTTGTTGAAATTCTGGTCATTTTTAAAAATCTCTATCAATTGTTGAAGGTTGTTTTTCTTAAACATTCTTATCACCTCTCTTACTCATTTTACCGAATCTATGTTCGAAACTAAAGGAAAACTAGTGTTTTTTCATTTCCTTTCATTAAAGAACCGAAATGAAGTAGAGTGAACTACCATTTATTTCGGTGGTTCCTTGATTGTATAGGACAGATGCACATATTAATCAGCCATTCATACACTAATATGAATACGTTTGCCTGAAAGGAGCATATCAATGTCCAACGATTCTTCAAACAGAAAAGGGTTTGGTGACCTGATGCATTCCATGAATGAATTTTTTCATGAAAGACCGATGAAAGGAATGTTACAAAGTATCGATGAGTTCTTTACATCTTCTGCTAATCCTTTTGGTTCATTCCCGGTAAAAATGACTGAAACAGATGATCATTATGTTGTTACTGCAGAACTTCCCGGTGTAAATAAAGAGCAGATACAACTGGATGTGTTCCCTCAGTACATCACGATATCAGTGACCAATAAAGGAGTATATTCAGAAGAAAATGAAAAGCACCAGACAATCAAAAGGAAGCAATCCATAAGCAAAAGCAGTAGGACCGTTCCATTTCCAACGGTCGTGAATGAAAAGAATGTAAAAGCTTCTTATAAAGATGGTTTATTATCAGTAAAAGTGAACAAGGAATCAGGGAAGCGAATACAAATTGAATAAATGAAAAAGGAGCTGCGGGAAGTGCAGCTCCTTTTTGGTCTAGAATTTAAATATCCCGCCTAATCCTTTGACAAGAGAAGACACCTGATTAATAGCACCCATCATTTGCCCTGTAGTATTCATCATTTTATTGAAATCTAACGATCCGTCCTGGGATTTAAAGGAATTCATTATGCCGCTTACCCCACCGGAAGATGGTTTCGCCATAAATGATGCCTTCGGATAAGGATTAGCATAGTTTTGTTGTTCCATTGCCTTCATTTGGTAAGGATTGTATTCTTTCTGTTGAAGAGGATTTTCAAAATATGGATTCATCTGCTGCGACTGATTCATCTGCTGATATTGGTTCATCTGACCCCCGGCACCGGAATATGGCCCATCCGGCTGTGGTAAGTAATTAGCTTGATAAGGACCATAATTCGGTGGTCTCATCCCCTGTACAGGATAGTTCATCATCGGCCCCATATTCGCAGGCGGAGAATGGTAATACGGATACGGTTGATATCGGACCTGTCTCGAATAAGGTGAAGAATTCATACTTAGCCCCCCTACATTTAGTGGTTACTATACATTATGTATCAACGTAAATAATGGTGAAAACACCCATAAAGATCTTTCGACAAACTCTAAGAAGAATGTCGGAAGTTACACTATTCTTACAACTTAAAGAAAGGGTTTTCTATGATAGGATAAATGTAGATGCAAAGCTATCGTCTTATGAAATATAAGTATCGGGAGGAATCAAGATGGACCTTAATCAATTGCTGAAAAGATATGAAAGCAGTAAACAGTATCAAGCAACCGATCAACAAGAACTTCTTACACTGGCCAAAAAACTTTATATTTCGAATGAGATTTCCTTTCTCCACTACAAAGAGTTAGCGAAGCAGATCAATACAGTAGAAGAAAATGCCATTTCAACTCCATAAGAAAGAGGCTGCCCCAAATGGCAGCCTCTTATTTTTCTTTCAGTTCATCGAGCTGAGTCCCGAGAACATATGATACAGATTGGTAATGACTGATGAACCGGTTATAACTCGACTCCGGAAAAAAACAGTGAACCGATAACATCTCAATATTATCGAAGGTGTTCATAATCTGAGGCAAGTGGAGGTGTTTAGGCTTGGAGTCTTTAATCCAGCTCAGGGAACCCTCTTTCCAACGATCATTCTTGTCTTTCACTTCATCTGCAAAAGGCTTCACTTCAGTGTAAAAGTCTCCTTTTTCACCTGACTCCCGCCTGCTTTTATATTCACTCATCATCTTCTCGACCAGCAAGAGAAGTTCTTCCGTTACTTGTTTCAATTCTTTCAAACAAAGCCCTCCATGCAAAAAATAGACAAAAAATAAAAGTAGCACTGTGCTACTTTCTTATAAAGTCAGTTTAAGACGTCTTAAAAGATAATTCAAGTTTTTGTAAGACATAAGACTTTTCTCTATTATTTATCAGACCCGTTTTTGTACCTGTTTTCCGTTCGACAGCGCTTAACCGGCCTTCCACCTTCTGTATTTGATCCGACAGCCCACTCAATCCTTCCTGCTCTTCCACGGAAATACGATCATGCAGACTTTGTTCCAATTGATTAAGGCTTTCTTCGATTTCCGCCAACTTTAACATAATATCTTGTTTTGGAAGCATGTGAATCCTCCCACCTTTTTTTTGGATTAATACAGTAATTCTCCGTACATATCCCTTTCCCTCCTCCCCTGACAAAACTAGAAGCGTTTCGCCAAAGAAAGTGGAAATAGGACATCCGGCATCATATGTTTCGACAGTACCTGAATAAAACAAAGAAAAACTCAAAATACTATGGGTGGAGGTGTTTCTCAATGAAGAATCAAAATAACAAACAAACCAAAAAACAACCAACCGAAACCAAAGCATCAAAAGGCAACCCTAAACTCGAAGGGGAAAACAGACCCGCGACTTAAGAAAGCGGAGGGGCTTTGCTAAGAGGCGACAAGCATAAGACGAGAATACCGGAAAGGCGCCTTTTGCCTTTTTGGTGTTCTTGACTTATGACCTCGAGCCTCTAAGCCCCGTAGCTGGACTAATCAAAAGCGGAGGCGGCTCGTTCAGACCCGACAAGCACAACTGGGAAATCCCAAAAGGCGTTTTTTGCCTTATGGGATTTTTCAGTTGTGACCTCGAGGGTCTAGCCGCCGGAGCTGGACTAAATTAGAAAGCGGAGGGGCTTTGCTAAGAGGCGACAAGCATAAGGCGAGAACACCGGAAAGGCGCCTTTTGCCTTTTTGGTGTTCTTGACTTATGACCTCGAGCCTCTAAGCCCCGTAGCTGGACTAATCAAAAGCGGAGGCGGCTCGTTCAGACCCGACAAGCATAAGGCGAACCACCCACACCCAGAAAGGCGTTATTTGCGTTTTTGGGTAGTTTGACTTTTGCCCTCGAGGGTCTAGGCGCCTGAGCTAATAAATAGACGGAAAAATTCCGCTTAATCATTATTATTATAAAAAGAAGGCTGAAATAGACGGAAAAATTCCGCCTATTTGTTCAAATAAGATTAAGTCCATATAATTGTGTAAAAAGAAAGAGTCATTTTATTCCTTCTTGTCAACACTGTT